>WQVI01000016.1 GCA_009781625.1 Defluviitaleaceae bacterium
GGCTACAAGCCGCCCCTACGACATATGTACTACACGGCGCACTGTAAAGCAAAACATCAATGCTAATGTAGGGGCGGCTTACAGCCGCCCGCTTATAAAGCGACATCGGCACGTTACGGAATACGCGGCATTTCATTAACGGGCGGCTACAAGCCGCCCCTACGGATGGCATGTAGGCAATTTTGCTATAAGTCTATTATGGCTATATCGAAAAATGTAAGCAACATTGCCGAAGGCAGAGTTTAGCAAGGGTTGTGTTAAGGTAAAATGTAAAGATGCTCATATGAAAGATGCCTCGAAAGCAATATGCGATGAGGTTATAGGTACATTTGATGATTGATAAAAGATACCAAAGCGACGTTGACATAATCCTGTCTCATAGGTATGACCTGGGGGCCGATTATTGGACCACGCCCGACAAGCGGCTGGGAAAAGGCGGGGTGTTTTCCGCATACAGCAGCGCGTTTATGCTGCTGGAGCTTGGCATGGAGCCATCCGACCCAATAATGAAGGAATTAGCCAAACTATTTTTCAGCATATGGCGAGAAGACGGGCGGTTTAAGCTGTATCCAAGCGGGGCAATTTATCCCTGCCATACGGCTTATGTCGCCGGCCTGCTATGCCACATGGGATATGTGGAAGACGAGCGCATCCAGGCAACGCTGCGGCACTTTCTGGACACCCCTTGGGATGACGGCGGCTGGCGCTGCAACAAGTTTTCATTTGGCCGCGGCCCTGAAACAGAGCATTCAAACCCCCTTCCGACGCTTAATGTCCTTGATGCTTTTCGGTTTAGCCATTATCTTAACAACGAGCCCGCCCTTGATAAAGCAGTGGACTTTTTGCTTGCACATTGGACAATAAAAAAGCCCATAGGGCCTTGTCAATACGGCATCGGGAAGCTCTTTATGCAAATTGAGCATCCTTTGGTCGGCTATGGTCTTTTCAATTACGTATATGTTTTGTCGTTTTACGATAGGGCTAAGAAAGACGAAAGATTTCTCGAGGCATTAAAAACCCTGGAAATAAAAATGGTTGATGGGCAGATAATGATAGACCATACTTCACCAAAGCTGGCAAAGCTAAACTTTTGCAAGAAAAACCAGCCAAGCGAGATAGCCACGAGGCGTTATCATGAGATTTTGGGCAACCTAGGTCTGTAGGCAGTTATTAGCATACTCCGAAATTGGATGTTGCCTAAACCACTCGTCCATTTCATCCAAAAAGTCCATCACAACTTCATGGCCTGCATCTGGATAGATAATAAGCCGATGGGGTTTGCCGTATCTTTCTAGTGCCGCAGCCATGTTGATAGAATGATGGGTTGGTACCCGCCAATCTGTATCTCCGCCATGCCCAATTAAAAGCGGCACCTTAATTTCATCAGCCCAAAAAACAGCTGACCGTCTTTCAAATTCTTCGGGCAGTTCATTTGGGGCACCGCCAATTAGTTCAACCAACACCTGCCTCATATCATACCCACGCTCGTTAAAGCTATAAAAAATATTTGAATTTGCAGCCCAAACCGTGGCGGCTCTTATCCTGCAATCCATTCGGCTTGCGATGTAGGTCATCATGCCGCCTCGTGAAGCACCAAACATATAAACACCGCCTTGTTGTGCAAATGCGAAGCTTTCGCTGATGTCAATAAGCCGCAAAACGTCGTTAATATCATCTCCGCCAAATTGCTCTATACCTGTTCCGCCGGCCACACCTCGGTATTGACTGCCTAAAACAATGTAACCACGCAATGCAAATGATATAACTTGCGCGTAAGTTAAGCTGCCAAAATCACGATTTCCACCTCTGTTGATAATTAATATAGGATATTCGTGCTCCATAAAATCTGCGGGAGCAGCCACATAGCCCATAACACGATATCCGTCACTTGAATATTTAATTCTGTAAATAACAAACTCGCTATGTTTTGAGTTTGCAGATTCGGCAAATTCAGTCAGTGCTTCGAGAAGAGGCATCGGCAAATAAACAGAAGTGACTTCAAGGACATCTTCATGGCCAAGGAGCGTTTCTTCAAGCTTGCAGGCGGAGCTATTATTGTTTGAGTCAAAGGCGGCGTAGCAGACGCCCAGCACAATAAATAAAGCCGCTAGCAGCCAAAACATTTTATGCGGATTTTTCATAACTAATCACCTTAAATATTAATTGGCAGCTCTAGTATGCCTGTATAAAATAGCAGAACAAAAACGCAGATGTTTACAATTATTGCCAGCGGCACCAGTAGTTTAAATTTCAAATGCTGGGTTTTGTGTCGAAACAACCTCATGCCTAAAAACGACCCAACGCCACCCATCAAAAACGCACAGGCAATTAGGGCGGTTTCGCTTACGCGCCATCTGCCTTTTTTTGCTTTGCCTTTGTCTGCACCATACATTGCAAAAGTTATTATGTTCCACAAAGCGAAAATGCCTAATGCGATAATTTCTGTCATATGCCTCAACCCCTTATAAATTTAGCAATTTTCTTTTCAGGCGCAGATGGATTTAGTTTTAAAACTTGTGCTGATATCTTCTCGAAGGCTACTTCTGCCGTAATTTGCACCGCTTCTTTAAACACATCATCGCCAAAAAATCGCTCTGTTGTGCAAAATACGGTGGATGACCATCCGTATTCCTCGCCCTTTTGTGACATCTTCTGCTGCCTGCCACACATGGTAAGAAACATCCGCATTTGCAGTTCTACCAATGCCCTGTCAAAGCCGGATTTATCCTCTTTTGAAAACCCTGCCAATTCTTTGATGGCGTGCAGAGGCAGCGTGCCATATGAAACGACAGCCTCATAAATGCGCTTTGCAAAATGGCTTATTGTGCCATCCTCATATGCCTCTTCAAAGGATGTGCCACCGCGCCGCGCCGCTAAAAAGTAAGGATACCAAGCCCGCGTGATAAACCCGGTTTTCTTGAAAAAGAATTTGCCGTAGGCAATGTCGTCACGCTCGTCCAGCACGCGCATACGCCATTCCCATGGGTCTGTTTTGGGGTCTCCTGTGTGCCAGCGCACGGGGGTTTCGTAAGGCGGTGCTTCTTGCCAGCCCCAGGGCACCACGGCATAAATGCCCTCGTCGCTTCCGCCGCCGCCCATTGAAAAGCCGGCGGTCAACAGCGCCTTAACAAAATCATCATAGTTGTGTATCATATTTTCACCTCTAATATCCAATTTTACCCAAACTATCGTCATCAACTATCCAATCCGCAACCATGGCCGTCCGATATTCGGTTGGCGTATTGCGATATATCACAGCCTCAATGCCGGCGTTTATTATCAGCTTTTTGCACATGTGGCACGAATCTATATCCACAGCAAGGGTGTTTGTGGATGCGTCTATACACGCCTGGTACATTGTTGCACCCAGCATAAGCTCTCGCGGGGCGGCAATGATGGCGTTTGCTTCAGAATGTACGGCACGGCACATCTCATATCTCTCGCCCCGGGGGATATTCATTTTCGCGCGTAGGCAATAGCCCATGTCGCAGCAGTTTTGGCGGCCGCGAGGCGCGCCGCAATAGCCTGTGGACACGATAATGTCGTTTTTCACGATAATTGCGCCATACATGCGCCGCAAGCAGGTGCTACGCGAGGCTACGGTTTGTGCTATGTCAAGATAATAATTTGCCTTGCTTATGCGGTCCATATTTTACACCTTCTTTATTTTGTCGATAATACGTAAACAGCCGTTAAGATGCAGCATATGATGCCTTGAAAAAGGCATTAGCATCAAGCCGGCATAGGTTTTGCCACACCAATAATTAACAAGCCAAAATGCATTTTCGTCAGTTGACACTGTGCCTGACTTTATCAATTTCGCCTTTCTTTCCGTGGATATCTTTGTCTTCGAGTCCTCAAAGCTCATATTTTTAACTATTTCGTTAGTGTTGGCCATAACAGCGGTGGCATAGCTTTTAAGCTGACCTATGTCCAGCTTTTTGCTAAATTCGACAATTCCATCGCGAGGTATTTCATTGCCTGTCGTAATGATAGGTGATTTTAACGACGCATCAAAGCCTTTGGTAAAAAATAGCTGCTCTTTTCCTGCAATTAGGGCATTTGATGTGATATCCTCAATGCGCGTTAGATGATACAGGTAGTATGCAATGGTTTTATCGGTGGAAAGGGGCATTTTGCAAAAATCTTCATCATTGCAAACGGTAAAAATGTGTTCATGCATTGCGGACAGGGCTTCCCTGAGAACAAGAAAATTCTGTTTGGCCACATCAAAGGAATCTCGCTTTTTTATACTGGCCTGAAACAATTTAAAAATGTCTGACCGCTCTTGTTTCGATTTCATATGTACACCTCCGGCTATATTATAACACACAAAGAAAAAGTTGACAGCTATTTTTGCCGTATGCTATATTCATCTTATGAAGATATTTCGCACAAAAAACAAACAGGCAAACTTTTGGCTGGATGTTATGGTCATCACGGTCTTTTTGGTGGGCGTTTGTTATATTTTCTTCTGGCCTGTGCGCATTGCGGGAAATTCTATGGCACCTTCCGTAAATATGGGCGACCAATTAATTATATCACGTTTTATGGGTTTTTTCGATAGCTTTTCTCATGGGGATATGGTTTTGGCTACAATAGAGGTGGATGGACAGCGCGAAAATGTTGTAAAGCGCATTGTGGGCGGCCCGGGTGAGCATATCGTCATCATTGAAGATTTTTTATATATAAACGGCCAGCGTCAAAATTGGGTGCAGCTTGCAGGCAACGATATATCCGTAGACATTATGCTGGAAGATGACAAATTTTTTCTTTTAGGTGACAATATTGTTACAAGTAGCGACAGCCGCCATTTTGGCCCTATCCCACGCAGGCAAATTTTGGCAAAAGTTATTCTTCGATATTTTCCATTAAGCGCTATCGAAATCTTTTAATTTTCAGCTTTTTTCGCGGCAGAAAATGTTTTTTTGCTATTGACTTATGATAAATCCTGTAGTATAATTGTTAATAAGATGTTGCAGTTTTATTAAGTTAATTTTAACTAACGGCCTGTGGCAAGCTTAATTTTATATAAATGGGGTGTTGTTTGTGTACATGAGAAATGATGTTTCACTTGTAAGACAAAATATCTCTCAGCATGTGGGTTCTAAGGTCATGCTGGAAACAAACAAAGGCAGGCAAAAGGCTTTAGTGTTTTCAGGCACTATAGAAAATGCCTATCCATCCGTATTCACCATTTTGCTTGATTCAGGCGCGGGGCCGAAACGCACGGTGTCCTACAATTACACCGACGTATTAACAAAGTCTGTGGAGATTACAGTTTTCAATGACTAAGCAAAAAGCCTATCCGTAGTCATGCGAATAGGCTTTTGATATTTTGCGGAAAGGATTTTTTACTGTGAAGCCCGAAATTGATTTTGATAACATCCATCTTGCAGTGCCCAGCATGGCCTATATGGACAGCTATCGCGCAGCATGTATTGTTTATGGTACCCATGGCGTGGAAGATTTTGCCTATCCCGATGTTGCCACAAAAAGAAGGGCGACGGCATATCTGAAAAAGATAGAAAAATTTCGTCGTGGCATTAATTTGCCCGTGGGCTATGTGCCCAGCAGCGGCTTTTGGCTTGTGGACGGGCAGCATTATCTGGGCAGCGGTGATATACGCCATTATTTAACGGATAATTTGCGGCAGTTTGGCGGCAATATAGGATATTCTATCAACCCCACGTTTTGGCGGCGCGGCCTTGGCACATTGATACTTTCTATGTTGCTTGACGAGGCAAGGCATCTGCGGATAGCAAAACCCATCGTAACCTGCTTTGATACCAACACGGCCTCGGCCAAAATTATCGAAAAAAACGGCGGGGTGCTGCTACATAAAATTAATAACACACTTCGCGGCACAGACAGGCTTACGCGTGTATATGAAATTGATTTGACACGTGGGTTTTGATATGCTATGATGAATTTCATGGCATTATAGTAATAGGGCCTGTTCCCACTAACGAAAGCGCACATTTGCGGTCGATATTTCCGCCACTCTGCGTCAGTTCTTCCTCGCGTGCCTTTGGGCACGCCACGTCATCACTTCCTTGATTGGCGAAAAATCGCCTCACAAATCTGCATTTTCTTATAGTGGGAACAGGCCCTATATTGCTATAGCAATTTTATGAAAAATGGAGGTAGAGAAAATATGATGAAACTAATAAGTGAAGCAGAATTTGAAAACGAAGTTCTTAAAGCTGATGTGCCTGTAGTAGTGGATTTTTTTGCCACTTGGTGTGGGCCATGTAAACTAATTGCCCCTGTTTTAGACCAGCTTGCCAACGAGCTTGGCGATACAGCCAAAATTGTTAAAGTGGATGTGGACCAAACAAAGGAAATGGCCATACAATATGGCGTAAAAAGCGTTCCCACCCTTATCATCTTTAAAAATGGCGAGATTGTAGACAAAGTTGTGGGTGCTTTGCCCAAAAGCGAGCTTAAAAGCAAAATAACCCCTTTGATAGGGTAAATATTCCAAAGGCCGAATTTCGGCCTTTTTTGCTATAAAGGAGATATCATGTCACTTGTTGTTATCAGTTTTGACGGTGTAAAAGATACAGAATTTGAAAAAATGGCGGATGATGCGGCCAAATATCCAAATATAGCTGCATTTATGCGCGATGCCCAATATACGGGCAATGTGTTTACAACATTTGTTTCCAATACATATCCCATACACAGCTGCATTTCCACGGGCAAACATCCCAAAGAGCATAGGCTTATTTCAAATACCGTGGGCCACAAAGACGGCGCGGAAATTTGGGCCCAGGAAGCTAAGCGCATAAAAACTAAAACAATTTTTCAAGCCGCTGGGGAAAAGGGGCTGAAAGTTGGCACTATAGCCTGGCCCGTCACCTGCGGCGCAAAAATTAAATGGAACCTGCCCGAGGTGCATCTTTTGCCCGGCCAAAACCGCTTTTGGCAGCATATGCGCCACGGCAGCAAGGTTTTTCAAACCCAGGCAATTTTGCGCCATCGCAAAAAGATGCGAGGCCTTAAACAGCCATATCTAGATGACTTTTTTACATCCACGGCAGTGGATTTGCTGCGCGCCAAAAAACCTGATATGACGATGATACATCTGCTGGCATACGACAGCATCTGCCACGATGTGGGTATTTGTGACGAGCTTGACGTAGGGCGCGCCGCGCTGGATGTTAATTTAGGCAGGATAATGGAAGCCGCTGGCGATGCCACAATTGTAGTGTTTTCTGACCATGGGCAGCTTAACATGCATACAGATATTGACCTTGCATCAATTTTTGGCAGCTCGCTGTATCATCAATGCGGTGGCTCTGCCTTTTTCACGAAACCAATTGATAACATCGAAAACTATCCTTGGTTTGGCCGATTTTTAACTGATGAAGAGATGGATGTAAGCGGATATGCCACTTGTGCTGCCTTTGGTATAGGCGCGAAAGTTGGATATTGCTTTGGCGTAGAGCCCCACAAAGGCAACCATGGCTACCCCCGCGATTATGACGACTATCGCGTGTTTTTTGCCGTAAAAAATGCCAAACATGGGCCACATAGCCTTCCCTTTGACGATATACGCAATGTTACGGCCATAATTAATCAAGAGTTAAAACTAGGAATGGATTTATGATTAATAAATTTGCAGTGATAGTTACGCTGCTTTTGGCGGTATTAATCTTCGTCGCCTGTGATGCTTATGAGGCCAACGAAACTTATGAAGCCTATGAAGCGAAAGAAGTCCATGAGACAGAAAAAGTTGAAGAAATAGCTGAAATTATTGATAGCCAACCAAGGCACAACTTTTCCCCCGATGCCATCTTATTGGTGGAAACCGTGGAGGCTGTTCATCCTATCTTTGTCATCAGCGGACTGCTGCCCGAAGAGTACAAGCAAAGGCGCGATGAATATTTGGCCGTTACAGCAGAGCCCTTGTCACGTAGAGATTTCATCCTTGCAACCCAACGTTATATCACCCTTTTGCGCGATGGCCACATGGGTAGGGATTTGACAGCAAGCGAATTTCTTGAGATAGAGATGGTTGTGCAAAACGGCCGCCTGTTTTTAGCAGACCGGCCACATGCAGAAGTGCTTGAAATTGGCGGCGTACCTGTAAACGAGGTCTTTGCCGCAATTGAGATGCATTATTATTTAGAAAATGATGCAGAAAGGCAAAGGTCATACGCCATATTTTCCCGAGATAGGGCGATGCTTTCCTTTGCAGGGGCGTATATAGACCGCGGACGTGTTGAGCTTGCAATTTATAAAAATGAAGAAGCAGGCACACTGGAAGCGGGATTTCGTAGAGGCTATTCGCGGGATTTTGTGGGCTCCTTTCTAGATGCAGACTTCATTATCCGTCATGAAGTTATTGATGATGTATTTTACATTAATTTGCGCGCATTCGTCCAGCATCCAGACATGCCATACACCCTTGCCGCTATTGAAGAAGCCGTTAAAAGCGGTGTATGGAAGTTTATTGTGGACGTAAGGGACAACAGTGGTGGATTTTCTGATGTTGCCGAAGATTTGCTTGCTGCCATGGGCATCACGCCCCCAAGTGACGGCATGTATCGTCGCACAAGTGAAATGTCATGGTGGGATGTTGATGACGGCGTGAAATATTTGTATACACCGCCAAATATGGAAGCCGCAAACCCCAACAATGTTTTTATCTCTGTTCTCATGAATGCCGACTCTTTCTCTGCATCCACCATGTTTGGCGCATGGGTGCAGGATGGCGGCCTGGGCAATATTATAGGGCAGCCCAGCGCAAATGCCCCCAGCGCGTTTGGCGCAGTGCCGCCGCCAATCACCCTGCCGCTAAGCAGGCTTAACATAGGCATTTCAACCACAAGGTTTTTACGACCCGACATAAATGCCGACCAAAACACCCTTTGGCCTGACATCATAGTGCCCGCCGAAGATGCATTGGAAGTGGCTTTAGAATTCTTACAAAGTTTGGAGGTAAGCAACTGATGCTAAAGAGTTTTACAAAAGAAGAGCGCAGCTGGATTATGTACGATTGGGCCCAAAACGTCTTTTCCACCATAATGATGGCCGCTGTTTTCCCCGTATTTTTTGTAACCATGGCTGATGGTGACGGCGTTGCCGGCAGCATGTGGTGGGCCATTGGCGTGGCCGTGGCACGGTTTGTGCTAGGCGTTGCGGCACCAATAATAGGCACGGTGGTGGACTATCGAGGCTACAAAAAGCGGCTGCTTGTTATTTTTATCGCCTTTGGCATACTGGCCCTGTTGTTTGTTGCGGCCCAAAGCAGTTGGCAGATGCTTTTGGTAGGCTATGTGCTGGCCAACATGTTTTGGTCTGCGGCTAATTTTGTATATGACAGCTATTTGCCTGATGTTACCACGAAGGACCGGATGGACAAGGTTAGCGCATGGGGCTTTGCTATGGGCTACAGCGGTGGCAGCACCATACCCTTCATCATCAGCATCATCCTCATTATGTTTGGCGAAAACTTTGGCATAGACGGCACCTTGGCTGTACGCATCTCCGTTGTAATGACGGCTGTGTGGTGGGGTATCTTCTGCATACCTATGCTTCGCAACGTGCATCATAAATACGGCGTGGATGCGCCAAAAAAAGGCTTTATGAAAGAAACCGCGAAAAATATCATTGCCACAGCCAAAAGAATTGTGAAAAACAAAGGAATGTTTATCTTTATCGTGGCATATTTCTTCTACATAGATGGTGTTGGCACTGTTATCAACATAGCTACAGCCTATGGTGCAGAGCTGGAGCTGGACGCAGTAATGTTAATAGGTGCCATATTTGCCACCCAGTTTGTGGCAATACCCTGCACAATATTATTTGGAAGGTTGGCCAAAACAGTAAACCCCATAAACATTATAATGGGGGCCATTTGCATATATATTGTCATCTGTCTTACGGGGTTTTTCATGGGCTTTGGGCTGGAAATGCATTGGTTTGACACAGATGTTGCCATCATGATGTTTTGGGCGCTGGCAGCTATGGTAGGCATGGTGCAGGGCGGCATACAGGCCCTTTCGCGCTCTACTTTCGGTCGCCTTGTGCCTCCCGAAAATGCAGGCGAATACTTTGGCTTTTTCGAGATTTTCGGCCGCTTTGCCGCCATACTGGGGCCTGCGGTATATGCCCTTGTGCTAAGCACCACAGGAAGGCCATCAATTTCCGTGCTGTCTGTCTCGGTGGTTTTCATAATAGGGCTGACAATACTTTTGGTGGGGCGCAGACATTTAAATGTCAGTATAGAGAGCAATTAAATCCTACATGCCATCAAATCTAAAAAAGAAAGGCCTCGCAGGCCTTTCTTTTTGTTAAAACTCTACTCTTCAATTTCCTCTTCCAATTCCATTACTGACCTGCCACACGGCCGCCCAGGAATGTTGATGCTTTCGCCTGACATAAACTCGCGCTTTTGCGGCGGAGAGAAGGTGTCCATTGGGAAGTCTAGCTCTTCAAAGAAGTCGCATGGGTTTGGCGGCATGATGTTTCTGCAAGGGTCTGGGATGACAAAGCCGCGGGATTCTACCAGAAGAGAAACCAGACGATATAGCTTTATCATAGAGAAGAGGCCGATGGTTGCAAAAACATGGGTGCGGCGATGGTGATGGCCATGCTCTGAGCCTTCGCCATGTTCTGGGCCATGACCATGATGCCCGCGATGGCAATGGTCGCGCCTAATTTCTGCGGAAAGGCCGATGGCTCTTGCTTCTACAAGCGCAAAAGGCTCGCCACCCAGGGTGCTGTCTCCACCAGCGAAGAGGTCTGTAGCTATAGCTATTTCAGAGCCAACAGAACCAAAGAGGCTGCAACGCTGTGTGAAGGAATTTGTTGCGTGGGCAGTGCCAATTTCGACGCCGCCGCGACCCACATAGCGCAGGTGATAGTCGAAATCATACTGAATTTCTAAATCCCAATAGCCCTTCCGAAAGGGACTTGTGGACTTGCTTAAAATGTTGATGCGGCAGATGTGCAAATCTTCAATGCTTACGGATTGTGCATTTTCAGGCGGATGCAGTGGCTCGCCGCCTAAGGAAAGTGCCGGGCCAAGCTCTGATGGGCTTAGGCAATTTTTGTTGCGGCAAGAATCATAAATTTTCATTGCCAGGATGGGTTCGCTGCGCAACCTTGGTATAGCCGAAAGTGCTGCCGCCTCTTCGGCTTCTGGCGCAGCAGTTTGAGGCGGGGCCGCAAAAGGCGCGCGATGGTTGGGTTTTTCCGGATAGTTTCCAAATTCAAAAGCTGCCATAATCTAACCTCCCTAAATTAAATCATTATTATGGGTCTAGCAAAGGGTTCAGCAAAATCTTTGGTTTATAGCCTCTCAGACCATAGTATGTAGGAAAGAAGATTTCGGTGAATTTCCTGTTGAAACTAGCCCACAATTTTGTTAAAATGTAGATATGATACTTGAATTATGGTTAAAACTTAAAGTGGTGACACAAAAGAGGCCCGTGCAATGGGCGTTGCGGGCATATGCGGTGCTGTTTCCGCTGTTTTTGTTTTTCGCCTTAGAGGGGCTTAATCCCGCATCTGCCGAGGGCCTTATGGCGGCACCTTTTTCGGGTGCCGGCATCGTGCTTCTCTCCGCGCTTTTCATTGCTGTCTGCGCTGTGGCTGTTTTCGGCTTTGGGGCATCGGTTTTTTGGTCATATGTGGCGGTGTCGGTTATTTTAGGCGCGGCCTATGTGGTTAATAGCCTAAAATTAATGATAGCGGGGCAGGTTTTTGTGCCGACGGATATAATGTTGGCGGGTGAAGCCCTGATGATAACGCAAGATACCGACATCATCATTGAGATGGCCTTGCTTTTGAGGGTGGCCCTGATAGCTCTGATACATTTGCCCCTTCTTTTTGTATATTTTAAACCCACCTTCACAGCCCGCTGGCTGATGTTTTGCGGTGCCGTGGCGGTGTTTACACTAACCTTCGTGTCAAATCTTTACACAAACAGCATTATGCCCGCGCTGGAGATAAATCCCAGAGGGCCACTTACGGCACTTTACCGCGACACAGGCCTCATTTTGGGCTTTCACGCAGCATTGATAGACCATAACGCCCGCAATCTGGAAGCGGCAACGGCCAGTCTTGCGGCGCAACGCTTCTTTGGGATGCCCGAGGCCACAGAATCAAGCGACATCAGGCCCAATGTCATCGTTATAATGTCCGAAGCTTTCATAGACCCTACCGTCATATATAATCTGGAATTTTCCACGGACCCAACGCCTAACTTCCGCCGTCTAAGCCAACACTATATAAGCGGCGATGTGGTTGTGCCCGTCTTTGGCGGCGGCACGGCCAACACAGAGCTGGAATTTCTTACGGGCAGCCCGATGTTTTTCATGGGCAGTGCATATTATGTGCCATACAACAGCGTTGGGCGATACTTTTTTAGGGATATAGAGACGGCCATGCCGCATCTTTTCAGGCAAAACGGCTATCGCACCGTAGCGGTGCATCCTTTTACAAGATATTTCTTCAACCGCAATACGGTGTATCCGCGCCTTGGCTTTGACGAATTTATTGCCTATGAAGACATGGAAGACCCTGTATACAAAGGCTTTTTCGTCTCTGACGAATTTTTTACAGATGAAATTATCACCCAAATTTTGCTGGCGGAAGAGGCGGAAGAGGCCCTGTTTCTATTTGGCATATCCATGCAAAACCATTGGGAATTTTGGGGCAATAAATATGAGGACTGGCCCCAGGATGTAACCGCCTACAGCCCGTATTTAACTGAGCGAGAGCTTGGCAATGTAAATTCTTTTATCCAAGGCATTTACGATGCGGACAAGCAGCTTGGGCGACTGATTGATTTTATCGAAACCCGAGACACGCCCACAATTGTCGTCTTCTTTGGCGACCATCTGCCCATTTTAGGCGAACACACCGACGCCATTTTCGAGACATTGGGATATATAAGCGACCAGCGGCTGTTTATGTGGAATGAGGACGACAGGCGCAAGATGTTTACCCTGCCGTATCTGGTGTGGAGCAATTTCGCGCCAACAGATGAAGAATGGGGCACCCTGTCCACATATTTCCTTGGTGCGCAAACCCTACACCACAGCGGCATAGACCTAAACCGCTATTGGCATCACATTTTATACGCAAACAACTATTTTTCGGCGTTGACAGAAAACCATTATGTGGATGTGTACGGAAATTTCCACAGCGCATGGGGTGTTTGGCAATATGAGCATATAAGAGCCATGGAAGCCTTGATACAAGCAAAATGGTTTGGCACGGATGATTTTCATTATTCTCTAAAAGAAATTTTTAATAGATAAATATAAAATTTAGGAGTGAAAAGATGGAAGAAATGGCAAAAATTGAAGATATGCAGGAAATTGAGCAGCCAACCCTTGTGCTGGGCGTTATCGGCGCGGATGTACATGCCGTGGGCAACAAAATTCTAAACTACACCTTCACCCAAGCAGGTTTTAATGTGACAAACCTAGGCGTAATGGTGAGCCAAAAAGAATTTGTGGAAGCGGCCGTGGAAGCTGATGCAGCGGTCATCATCGTGTCCTCGATGTATGGCCATGGTGAAATTGACTGCAAAGGCCTGCGGGAAAAATGCGACGAGGCGGGACTTACAGACATTTTGCTGTATGTTGGCGGCAACCTCGTTGTAGGCAAGCAAGAATTTACCCAAGTGGAAAAAGTGTTTTTAGAGATGGGCTTTAACCGCGTGTACCCGCCAGGGTCCGACCCGAAAGGGGCCATAGAGCATCTAAGGCAGGACTTGGCGTTAAATTAGACAGGATGTTTTACCTATGAAAATTTATTTGCTAACAGATTTTGGCTCCACATACACAAAGGTGACGGCCGTAGACATAGAAAGTGCCAAAATTGTGGCTTTTGCCAAGGCATTTACAACTATCGAAACGGATGTTAACCTTGGTTTTGATGCCGCAAAAAAAGAAATTGCTGCACAGCTTGGGCAGATAGAATTTGAAAAATGCCTTGCGGCTTCATCCGCTGCGGGGGGCTTGAAAATGGTGTCTTCCGGCCTTGTGCCGGACTTGACGGCAAAGGCTTCACGCCTTGCGGCCGCCTCGGCCGGTGCAAAAGTTGTAAAAACATATTCCTACGAGCTTACGGAATTTGAAAGCGAAGAAATTGCCGCCATTGCCCCTGATATTCTGCTGCTTTCAGGCGGTATAGACGGCGGCAACAAGAAGGTGCTTTTGCACAACGCTGAAATTATCGCATCCGTGCCCGCCAATTTTTCTGTGATAATTGCGGGCAACCGCTCTGCGGCCGCGGGTGCCGCACAAATTTTGCAAAGGGGCGGAAAAAACACCGTGATATGCGAAAATGTTATGCCGGCCTTTGGCAAGCTTAACATACTGCCCGCAAAAGCCGCTATCAGAGACCTTTTTATCGAAAACATCATCACCGCCAAAGGTCTTGATGCCATTGCTGAAATTATGGATATGGAAATTATACCCACGCCTCTTGCCGTGCTTGAAGCTTGCGAGCTGCTTTCCCGTGGCGGCGACACCGAAGAGGGCCTAGGCGAGCTTATGGCCTACGACCTTGGCGGCGCCACCACCGATGTATATTCCATGGCAGACGGCAACCCCAAAGTGCCCAATGCCTTTATCAGCGGTATCACAGAGCCTTTTGCAAAGCGCACCGTGGAAGGTGATGTGGGCATGAGATACAGCCAAAGCGCGTTGTATGACCTTATTTTGGAAGACAACCCTTCCGCCTTTTATGCAGAATACGGCATAAGTGCGGAAAAAACGTCCCAGTGGCTTGAAATTTGCGCGGCCGAGCCGGGTGTGCTGCCCATGGGCGAATATGAGGACTATAGCGACGTGGACAGTGCCCTTGCGGCCGAAGCCATACGCATCTCCGCCGCACGCCACGCGGGCTACAACGAAAAGATTTACACCCCCGCGGGCGAGATGTTCTCCCAAAGCGGCAAGGATTTAACCCAGGTGCGCTATGTGATAGGCAGCGGCGGCGCAGTGATAAACGCCGCAAACCCCCGCGCCATCTTGCAAAACGCCATCTACAGTCCAAAAGACCTTAACGCCCTAAAGCCCTTGCGCCCAAAGTTGCTTTTGGATATGGAAAATTGCTTCGCCGCCATGGGGCTGCTATCGCGTTTTCATGGGGATGTGGCGTTGCGTATTATGAAGAATAGCTTTCAGGAGGTGTAACAGATGTTAGCAAAGCAGAAAAAGCAACATTTTACCTATGCGGATTATTGCACATGGGATGACGATATGCGATATGAGCTGATAGACGGCACCGCATATATTATGGCGTCGCCTTCCACAGTCCATCAAAGAATATCAGGAAACTTGTTTTGGAAATTTCGCGAATATTTGCAAGGCAAAAAATGCGAGGTGTTCCATGCGGCTTTTGACGTGCGCCTAAATTGGGACAAAGGCGACGATACCGTTGTACAGCCAGATTTACTTGTAATTTGTGACCCTGATAAAATAGATGAAAAGGGCTGCAAAGGCGCACCGGATCTTGTTATTGAGATACTTTCGCCGTCCACCCATGGCCATGACACAATGAGAAAATTTGCCAAATACACAAATGCCGGCGTGAAAGAAATTTGGTTTGTGGATCCCGATACCGGCGAAGGGAAAATTTACAAGCAAAGAGACGATGAATACTTTGTTAGCATGTTTGGCCCGACAGACAAAATAACCATCGGCATCCTGCCCGACTTTACAATTGACATGAAAGATATTTTTGAAGCCGACGAATAAGGAGGCGATGAAATGGAATTAAAACAGGAAAAGCAACGGTATATCTATGCAGACTATTGTGAATGGGGCAATGATACTAGGTACGAGCTGATAGACGGCATCGCGTATATCATGGCATCACCCAGCATGAAGCATCAAGAAACATTAGGAAATTTATACTGGAAATTTCGAGAGCATTTGCAAGGCAAAAATTGCAAGGTTTTTGTGGCCCCCTTTGATGTGCGCCTTAATTGGGACAAAGGCGATGACACCGTTGTACAGCCGGATGTGTTTGTGGTTTGCGACCGTGACAAGCTATCGGACGGCAAATCCTGCAAAGGCGCGCCAGACCTTGTTATTGAGATACTTTCTCCATCTACTGCCACTTATGATGTGATGAAAAAATTTACAAAATATACAGACGCGGGCGTGAAAGAAATTTGGTTTGCTGACCCTGATACTGGTGAAGTGCGGATTTATAAGAAAGAAGACAGCAAATATTTCGTTAACATGTTTGGCCCAACCGATAAAATAACCGTCGGCATCCTGCCCGACCTTACAATTGACATGAAAGAAATTTTTGAAATAGAAGAAGGAGAGAATCCATAATGGACATTTCGCTAAAGAACGAAAAGTTAAGTGATGACCTGTTTTACACACTGCAAAAAGACGTGCTTTTGGACTGGAAGACAGGTAAGGATGTGGATTTTAAAGAGGCGGTAGAATATCAAAGGGCCTTGCCGCCGTCAAAATGCTTTTCTGCCAAGCTTTTGGAAGCAGACCGCGAGGGCGTGACGCTTACGCAGCCCCGGGCCGGCGTGGCCTTGCCTCAACAGCATATCGACCTGCTGCGCTATCTGGAAGATGCGGGCCAAGCGGACTTGCTGCCTTCCACAATTGACAGCTACACCCGCCACAACCGCTATGACGACGCCCAGGTAGGCATTGACGAAAGCATACGCAATGGCCGCTCTATGCTTAACGGCTTTCCGGCGGTAAACCATGGCGTGGACATTTGCCGCGCCGTCACATCTTCCGTAAAAAGCCCCGTACAGGTGCGCCACGGCACGCCCGACGGCAGGCTGCTGGCTGAAATTACTATGGCGGGCGGCTTTACATCCTATGAGGGCGGAGGCATTTCTTACAACATACCGTATTCTAAAGACACTTCACTTGAGAAAACTATTTTTGACTGGCAGTATGTGGACAGGCTTATCGGCAAGTATGAAGAGGCTGGTATAAGCATAAATCGCGAGCCTTTCGGCCCCCTGACAGGCACATTGGTGCCCCCTTGCATATCCCATTCTGTTGCCATCATTGAAAGTTTGCTTGCCGCAACACAAGGCTGCAAAAACATAACCGTGGGCTATGGGCAGCTGGGCAATATTGTACAGGACGTAGCCGCTATAAAGTCCCTGCGCAGCCTTACGCGCCACTACTTAGATATGTTTGGCTTTAGTGATGTGGCCGTTACCACCGTGCTGCATCAATGGATGGGCGGCTTCCCTCATGACGAAAGCATGGCCTTTGGCGTTATCTCCTGGGGTGCCGCGGCCGCGGTGCTGGCGGGTGCCACGAAGGTTATCGTCAAAACGCCTCATGAAGCCATGGGCGTGCCTACAATGGAAGCCAACGCAGCGGGCCTTAAAGCCACAAAGCAGGTTGTCAACATGCTGAAAGGCCAAAACCTGCTGGAACTTCACGACGTATACCTTGAAAGCGGCCTCATCGAGATGGAAACAAAATCTATCATAGACAAAACTCTGGAACTGGGCTACGGCGACATTGCCTTAGGTGCCGTGCGCGCCTTCCAGGCAGGCGTTATAGACATTCCGTTTTCGCCAAGCAAATATAATGCAGACCTAGCCTTCCCGGCCCGCGACAGCGACGGCGCCGTGCGCATCTTCGACTTTGGAAACCTGCCCTTTAGGGCCCATATCAGGGACTTCCACCGCAAAAAGCTGGAAGTACGCGCTAAGGAAGAAAAACGCGAGGTGTCCTTCCAAATGTCCATTGACGATATCTATGCCATCAGCGAAGGGCGGCTTGTTGGGCGGCCTAAGAAATAAAGAGGGATATGCTATAGCAAAAGACAGGCCTTGTAAAGACAAATGGCTATAATAAACGGGCGGCAAAATGCCGCCCCTACTGTTGGCTATCGTAGGGGCGGCATTTTGCCGCCCGTGGATTGTGCAAATGCATTATCACTCCATATTATGTAGGGGCGGCTTGCAGCCGCCCGTTTTTTAAGACCCTTCATGTATATCATTCATCAGAAGTCTACACATCCATTTCCAAAATAAGTTTTGATAGTTCCATTGGGTCTTGGATATGTTCGCCATTTTTGTAGGCGCGCATACATCCCGCCGAAACCTCGTCTATAAGCATCAATTCGCCATCTTTATCGCGTCCAAATTCCAGTTTAACGTCATATAAATCAATACCATTGTCCAACATAACAAAGCGAAGTACATCGCATATTTTTTTTGCAAAGCTTACAATTCCTTCGTATTCTCCGGTAGTCAAAAGACCAAGGATTTCAAGGATTTCTTTTGTCGCTGGCGGGTCGTTTCTATCATCATCTTTTAGGGTTATTTCGACAATGCCATGAAGCCTCTGTCCCTCTTTAGCATATTGTCCAAAACGCCGTATAAAACTGCCCGTAGCACGATAGCGAACGACAACTTCCAGTCCATTGCCAAAGGGCGTGGCTTTGCGCACCGTCATAGAATTTTCGTCAGCACCAACAAAATGGGTGTAAATGCCCGCTTCTGAAAGAAATGTAAAAATTTTGCGTGTCACCGCGAGGTTTAGCAGCCCGGCACCTTCAATTGTAAGCCCAACTTGGTTTTCGCCTGGGTCAAACACGCCATCTTTGCCGGTAACATCATCTTTAAAAACCAGCCGCACCACATTTGGGTCTTGGGTTGCATAGACGTCCTTGGTTTTGCCCGAGTACAATTTTTCCATATCTATCCTCCGTGTTTAATTGTCATGATGCATATAATTATATAGCTTTGCAACTAATTTTTCAAGCATCTGTATGAAAATCGAAAAAAATAAAAATATGTTGGAAAAGTGCGTGAAAAATGGTATAATATTTAAAAGATATAATGGCTGGGGGAACATATATGGGCAAAAGATATAATTTAAAGTTGTTTAACGAAAATGTACGCATTGTAAGCGAAAAAGATGATGCATATATAGAGGGGTTGTATAAATATATATTGTCTACAATAGAAAAATTTGACAATGTGGGCTCTTCCTTTCCAATGAACTATCTCACGAAGGCTTTATATGCCTGCGTTTTTCTGGCGGATGAGCTTCTGACGGTAAAAACGCAAGCAAAAGAGGATGCCGTAAAAATAGAAGAAATGTCACATAGGCTGGCAGAGCTTGAAAAGATGTTGGAAATTAAAACGAAGTACAAAGGGCCGGATAAGAAGGATAGCAAGAAGGAAAGCAAGTAAGCGGGGTGTGATTTATACTAGATTTTTTATCGCTTTTAAGCAGATATTATTTTGTATTTTTGATAGCATATTTTTTGTTGCAGGCGGGGCTGTTTATTTTCAAAGAAAGCAAAGACGATGCAACCGCGCAACCGCGCGGCTTTTGGATTGTGACGATATTGCTATGCGTTTTTGCCTTCCCCATCTTGGCCTTCGATGAAAACCTACTTTCTGTTGACGTGCAAACCCTAATTTACGGCGGTTTTGTGCTTGTTTTTGTGATAGCCGGCCCGCTGTTGACAAAAAAAGCGTTTCGTCGCCCCTGTCCTGTCATCACACAAGCTATGTTTTTCCTTTTAGCCATGGGCTTTATCATTTTGTATAGGCTAAACCCATCCTTGGCCACAGCCCAGCTTGTTTTTGCGGCCATTGGCTTTGGTGTTTCTCTTTTAGTTCCTTTGGCATTTCGCATTTTCAGTCAATTTGAAAAGCTGGAAAAGCTTTTTATGGTGGTGTGCCTATCCCTTATCGGCATTGTTTTTATTGCTGATATTTTGGGCAGCCTTATCGGCATCCCCTTTGTTGCCGTGGATGAATTTGGCGCAGCCCGCTGGATATCCATTTTTGGCGTGTCCTTTCAACCTTCTCAAATTGCAAAACCAATTTTTGTTATATATCTGGCCTGTGCCTTTCGTGTAAAGCCCAGCATGGGCAAGCTTATTTTTACGGGTGTTGCAAGCGCCGCCATCATAGGCATTTTGGTGCTGCAAAGAGACCTTGGCAGTGCCTTGATGTTTTTCATGATTTTTATGGTAATTTTTTATACAGCCACGGGCAATAAGCTTCTTTTTGCGGGGGGCTTTGCGGCCATGGCGGCGGCCTCTGTGGCGGCATACCAATTTTTCCCGCATCTGCGCATACGCGTGGCCGCATGGAGCAACCCCTGGCCCCTTATCGCAAACGAAGGCTTTCAGGTTACACAATCCCTTTTTGCCATAGCCACTTGGGGGCCCTTTGGCGCGGGGCTTGGCCGCGGCATGGCGGGCCGCATACCCGTTGTAGAGCGCGACATCATCTTTTCCGCCATCTCAGAAGAATTCGGTTGGATTTTCGGCCTTTTGTTTATAGGCGTTTACGCCCTTTTGCTGTTGCGCGGGGCCGACATGGCCCGCCGCGCAAAGCGTCCGTTGTATGCCCTGATGACGCTGGGTTTCACAACGTTTTTGGCCTTTCAGGCCTTTGTGTCTATAGGCGGCAATATCAAGCTGATACCCATGACGGGCATAACCCTGCCTTTTGTAAGCTACGGCGGCAGCTCTGTTTTCATCAGCATTATCATGGTGGGCGTTTTAAATTGGCTTAACGGACAGCTAAAGGAGGAAGAGGCATGAAAAAATTGCGGGCAGTTTTAGTCGTTATGGCTGCGCTTTTCCTCTTTTCTGCCTGTGCCGAGGAATATGAAATTGAGGAAGAGTTTGAGAAAAAAATTGAGAAGATCCAATTTATTGAAGAGACGCGGGCGGAAATTTTGACGTTGGATTTGGAATATGTGATGGAGCAAGCGCGTCAGCGGCGCGAAGCCATCGAAAAACCCGATTATAACATCCTTTTGGCCATGACAGAGGGGCGCACACCGGCACCCGGCCTTCCCGGCGGATTTGACGGAATATGGGGCAGAAATACGCCCCGTCCCGAATATATCAGGATGGTGGAAGCCGTTGCCGACACTTGGGCGCTGTTTAACCTGCTGCGTGATGTATATGGTGGATATGTGTACTTTGGCGGAGATGAAGTGTTTTCGGCCCTGCTTACCGATGTTGTGACAGAGCTTTTTGATATTCGCGCGGACGCGCACACAATATCTGCCAATGCCTTTGCGGAAATTTTGCATAGGCATCTGTCCCAAGTGGTTGTGGACAACCATTTTTGGATAGGAGCCCACCACATGGGCAATGATATGGTCTTTTTCCACGCGGCCAGACGGGGCCAACCCGTCGTAAGCTATTACAGAAGCGAAAATGGCTTTAGAAATCGCGCTACGGACTTGTATCTACTTGAAATTAGGGGACACGATATAGATGAGGTCATGCATCTGCATGTTAATGAGGCGGGAGAACTGTTTTACAGTCCTATGCTTTTATCAGACAGCCCCTTCGCATCAATTGTCGCTTATTTTGTGTATGAAGACGACGAAAGTACCAGACGCACCTTTCTAAGGGAAAACACCGATAGGCGACAGCAAGAATATCCCACCTTAGAGCATATAGACGGCATACCTGTTATAACTGTGATGGCCATGGGCTTTGATGGCCACGAAGACGCCCTGGGCATACAACATGCCCAGCCCTTTATAGCCTTTGCGGAAGAACTGCGCGACGAGCCTGTGATTATTATAGACATACGCAGCAACAGCGGCGGTAATGGTATGCTGCCAACACGCTGGGTTTATGCCCTTACGGGGGAAATTGTGCCGTCAAACTATGTGTGGCTTACGGCCCGGCCATATCGCAGCGAAACTTTTGAATTTGACGCCGAAAACGCCTTTCAAAACCCACCAGGGTCCTGGAACTACTTTTGGAATGTAGGGCCATTTGGCGAGGGCTATACCATATTTCGCACAGAACCCCGCAGAATTGTAGAAACAGAACAAAAGCTGATACTTCTTATCGACAGGCACAGCATTTCCGCCGCGGAAGACTTTGCAGACCTGATGTTTAACATGTCCAACACATTGGTTTTGGGCGAGGCAACCGGCGGCGCACTGGCCTTCGACCTTACATACAGCAGCCTAAGCCTGCCTAACAGCGGCAAGCCCTTTGGCCTTGGCAGGGGGATGATGTTGTGGCCCGATGGGCATTTTGAAGAAGGCTTGGGGATAGCGCCTGATATTTGGGTAGCTGGCGATGCATTGGCGGCGGCGTTGGCATTGGTTGATGGTATGCTTGATTGGGAGTGTCGGGTAAACCCGACTGAAAGTAACGGTTACAAACCACCGCCTGACTTGTAGTCGTTACTTCTAGTCGGGTTTACCCGACATTACGTGAATTGCAATCGGAGTGATGATATGAAAGACTTACGCAAAAATCTATCACATATGTTTTGGTTTATAACGGCCCTATTTGTTGTGCTGGGCGGCTATTTCGTCTATGTGGCAGCCATTGAAGCCGATGATTTTATTACAAATCCCTTTAACGCACGGGTTGCGGTGGATGTCGAAGGCATAAGGCGCGGCACCATTTATGATGCCCATGGTACGCCCATTGTGGAAAGCGTGTACAGCAATGGGCGATATGCACGGCAATATCCCTTTGGCGCGGCCTTTGCCCATACGGCGGGCTACAGCGGCATGTCCCGCGCTGGGCTGGAACTTTCGCGCAATTTTACCATGAACCGCCTTAACTGGGAGCTGATACAGCGCGCCGGTCACGTTATGTTTGGCAACGAACTTACCGCAAATTCCATTGTAACGACTTTTGACGCGGATTTACAGCAACTTATTCATAATAGTCTTGGCACGTCGCGCGGCGCCGTGGTGGTTCTAGACCCAACAACAGGTGCTATTGTGGCCATGGTGTCTACCCTGTCTTTCGACCCCAACCGGGTGACAGAGCTTTGGGGCGGCCTTATAACGGACACGGAAAACAGCCCGCTGCTAAACCGTGCTACGCAAGGACTTTATCCGCCTGGCTCTACCTTCAAAGTGGTGACGGCCATGGCGGCTTTAGAATATGACTCAACGCTGGTAGATTTTACCTTTGAATGCACAGGCCACGCCCATTTTGGCGGCGAAACCATACAATGCTGGGGTGGCACAGCCCATGGCATGGTGAACATGCACCGCGCCATGGCAGTGTCTTGCAATGGATATTTTGCAACGTTGGCGGATAAAATTGGACCAGAGCCTATCATACAAGCCTCAGAGCAGCTGCTTTTCAACGCTACCATCCCATTTGAGCTTCCAGCATCAATGCCACAATTTCCCATGGGAACAGAGCCCGCCATTTACGAGCTTGTGCAGACGGCTATAGGCCAGGGTCGCATAACAGCCACGCCTCTTAACATGGCCCTTATCGCCGCCGCTGTGGCAAATGGCGGCGTTGTAATGGAACCATTTATGGTGGATAGGGTTGTTGGCGGCTTCGGCAACACCCTAAGCTCTACCACGCCGCGGTCTATGGGCCAGGTGATGGATGCGCAAATGGCGGCATCGCTTAATGAGATGCTGATAGAGGCTGTAAACACAGGCACTGGCACGCCTGCGGGCCTATCCCATATGCAGGTAGCGGGCAAGACGGGTACGGCCCAAAATGAGACGGGTGTGGACCATTCTTGGTTTATTGGATATGCCCCTGCGGAAAATCCCACTGCGGCACTGGCAATTATTATCGAAAACACAGGCGGCGGCACCCGGGCAAGCCAATTAGCCGGACAAATTTTTAATTTTGTTGGCAACGAGTAATTTTTGAAAAAAGGTGTATGAAGTTTTTGAATTTTAGTGTATAATAGCATAGAAGGTAATATTAACATACGAGGTAGATATGCAAAAGGATAATAGTGTTATTTTTAAGGGCGGCAAGGACGGCATTGTAATTATACTGTCGGAAGATGCCGGGTATAAACAAATTGCAGAATCTCTGCGGGAGAAAATTCGCTCTTCCAGCAGATTTTTTGCGGATGCAACAACCACAGTAACCTTTAAGGGCAAGCAGCTTTCGGAAGACGAGCTTTTGTCCCTTATAGACATCATCAAAGACGAGGCCAATATGTCCATTTCCTTTATAGAGGATTTGACGGGTGTTTTTGAAATTAACAAAGAAAAAAAGGCAGAGGATGTTGTCCGCAAAAAGCCCAAAAGCATTAGCGACATTGCAACAGATGGCGCGTATTTCCACAGAAGCGGCCTACGAAACGGGCAGGCTATAAGCCACAGTGGCTCTGTTGTAATTTTGGGGGACGTAAACGCTGGTGCAGAGGTGGTTGCAGCGGGAAATGTTGTTGTTTTCGGAGCCATACGCGGCATGGTACACGCCGGGGCCATGGGGGATGAAACGGCCTTTGTATGCTCGCTGTCCATGTGGCCAACCCAGCTTCGCATAGCCAGCAAAATTACATATTTTCCTAAAGAGCTTATGCAGGAAAACAAAAATAAAATAGACCCTGTGTACGCTTTTGTAAAGGGCGATGAAATATATGTAGCACCCATTGTAAACTAATGCTTGCAAATTGCAAATTAACATACCGGAGGATGAAAAATGGGCGAAGTAATTGTAATTACCAGTGGCAAGGGCGGCGTGGGCAAAACCACCACCAGCGCCAATTTGGGCTGTGGCCTGGCCATAGCAAACAAAAACGTAGTGCTTATTGATGCGGACATAGGCCTTAGAAATTTGGACGTTGTAATGGGCCTTGAAAACCGCATTGTGTATGATTTGGTTGACGTTGTTGAGGGCAAATGCCGCCTAAAGCAAGCTCTGATAAAAGACAAGAGATATCCAAACCTATATCTTTTGGCAGCGGCGCAGACCAAGGATAAAACAGCAGTTTCGCCGGAGCAAATGGTGAAGCTTTGTGACGCCTTGCGGGAAGAGCATGATTACATAATCATCGATTGTCCTGCGGGCATAGAGCAAGGCTTTAAAAACGCCATCGCAGGGGCAGACCGCGCCATCGTTGTGGCCACCCCCGAAGTTTCCAGCGTGCGCGATGCCGACAGAATTGTAGGCCTTCTGGAAGCCGCCGAAATTAAAAATATTCGCCTTGTCCTAAATCGCTTGCGCCCTGATATGATAAAGCGCAAAGAAATGATGACAGTTGATGATGTGGTTGATATATTAGCAATAGAGGTTTTGGGTCTTGTGCCTGATGACGAAGCCATCGTTACATCCACAAACCGAGGCGAGCCCGCCGTAGCGGACAACAATTCTCGCGCAGGGCTTGCTTTCCGCAATATTACCCAACGCATTATGGGCAACGATGTACCTTTTATGGAGCTAGAAGAAACGGGCGGTTTTATGGCATGGCTTAAAAAAACCTTCCGTATCAAAAATTAAGAGAGGTGAATTATGAGCTTTTTTGGCTTTCTTAACAAAAAAACACCATCAGGCACAGTTGCCAAAAATCGCCTAGAGCTGGTGCTTATTCAAGACCGCATGAACACCTCTCCCGAGATGCTGGAGATGCTAAAATCTGACATTCTTAAAGTTTTGTCAAATTATGTGGATATAGATGAGGACGATTTGGCTATAGACATCAACAGCAACGAAGGCCCTGCCCTTGTGGCCAATATCCCGATAAAGGCATGGAAGAAAAGATAGGGTGTAAAAAATTATGAACAACCTACGCCGTGACGCAAGGTCTTTTGATTTTATACTTTTGGCCCTGGTTATTGCCCTGGCCGCTTTTGGCCTGCTTATGGTGGGCTCTACCACAGGCCTAGGCAATGGCACCATGTCACCCACCTTCATAAATCAACTGATATTTTTCACAACAGGCATTGGCATCTTATTGCTGATGGCTTTTGTAAATTACGAATTTATAGCCAAATTTTATATACCCATCTATATCGTAAATATCACGTTTTTGGGCATTGTGCTTCTTTTACCAAGACAGGCTGGCGTTGCCCGCTGGATAGGCCTTGAAATTGGCGATTTTATGTTTGGCATACAGCCCTCAGAATTTGCAAAAATTTTTATGATAATTGTTTTGGCCAAAATAATTGACAGATATCGCGATAAAATTAACCATCCTCTTGTGCTGGGCCTTATCCTTGCCGCAACTGCACTGCCTGTCATATTAATTTTTATGCAGCCTTCGCTTTCGGCATCTACTGTCACTGCTGTTATCATGCTTACCCTACTGTATTGCGGCAAAATAAGCTACAAATATGTAATTGCCGTCATTGTCGTAATCATACCCGCTGTAGTATTTTTTTACATCGACCTTCACGTGGAAAATCCCATTTTGGTTGACAGAATATTAAACGAATGGCAGCATGACCGCATATGGAACTTCTTGTATCCGGATTATGGCGACGGCGACGCCACCTTCCAAAACGAATGGGCGCTTATTGCCCTATCCAGCGGCCTTTTGACAGGCAAAGGCCTGTTTGAAAACCAAATTTTTGTGCCCCTGGACACAAACGACTTTATCTTCTCCATTATCGGCGCAGAATTTGGCTTTATTGGCAGCGTTTCTGTTATCTTGGTTGTCCTTCTTATTGTTTTGCGTTGCCTTATGATAGCCCATCGCTCTGAAGTCTTTTTGGGCAAGCTTATAGCAACGGGTGTGGCCGTAACCATAGCCTTCCAGGCCTTCACCCATGTGGGTATAAACACTTGGCTTTTGCCTAACACAGGCATGAACTTCCCTTTCGTCTCGTCGGGCGGCAGCTCTCTTTGGGTCTTTATGGCGATGATTGGGCTTGTTATTAATGTGGGCATGACAAGAGAATACTCTATGTTTGAAAGTATGGGAAAGAAAGAATAGATAGGGGGCATTGAAATGAACATTGCTTTAGTTGCGCACGACAGCAAAAAAACACTTATGGAAAACCTTTGCATAGCCTATAGGCATATCTTAAGCAAACATTTCGTTTATGCCACAGGCACAACAGGGCGTATTATTGAAGAGGCCACGGGCTTGCATGTAGCCAAGCACCTCGAAGGCCGCCTGGGCGGCGAACAACAGCTGGCCATACAAATTGCCCATAATGATATAGACCTTGTTATTTTCCTTTGCGACCCCTCGCTGGACCATGTGGGAGAGCCCGGAATTTCGGGCATCATGCGCCTTTGCGATGTTCATAATATACCCATGGCAAGCAACCTGGCTACGGCGGAAGCACTGCTTTTAGCGTTGGACCGCGGAGATTTAAACTGGCGGGAGATTGTGAAATAATGGGTGAAATATGCTCTGTAAGCATAACATATCGTATCATGCCAAAGGAGCTAATAAAAGCCCATCGCCAATATCTATGGATAAGAAAAATTATGCAATGGCTTATCGGTATCTATGCATTTTCTTCGGCCTTGATGCTTCTTGCCATACCCATTTGGCTTTTTGCTGAAACAATAGGTATATTGGTTTTTGCTTTTGGGGCCTTGTTTTTGAGCATAACTATCATTAGAATAATCAAAGTATTTTGGTCGCAAAATCGCAGAATAAAAAGAGAAGCTCCGGCCTTTTCACAAGAGCTTAGCATAACCTTCTATGAGGACAAAACGAATTGGAAGGTTGGTAATGTTGATTCTATCATAGGTTGGAACCATTTCAAAGAGATATGGGAAAATGACGACTATTTCTATTTTGTGGTAGCAATGCCTGATGTATATCATGTTGTCCCAAAGTCGGCTTTTACCAGCTTGGACGAAGTGCAGACCTTTAGGGAAATGGCCGCTGCAAATTATCTATACATAAAAAGTTGATAGAAACGGAGATATTATAAATGAAAGACTATTGCCTACGCGCAACCGCCGCAAACGGCCATATCCGCGCCTTTGCGGCCACAACAAGACATCTGGTGGGCGAAGCCGCCGCCTTGCACAACACAACCCCCGTGGCATCAGCGGCCCTGGGCCGCACCCTCACAGCCACGGCTATAATGGGCCTTATGGCGGGCAATGAAACAGATTTGATAACGATAAACATAAAGGGCGATGGCCCCATTGGCGGTGTGCTTGCTACATCGGACGGCCTGGGCCGCGTGAAGGGCTATGTACACAACCCCGATGGTGATATTGCGGCAAGGGCCGACGGCAAGCTGGCTGTGGGTGCCGCTATAGGTGCCGGCCAAATAACCGTCATAAAAGACCTGGGGCTAAAAGAGCCCTATGTGGGCACTTTGCAACTTGTATCAGGTGAAGTTGCCGAAGATGTGGCGGCCTATTTTGCTTTTTCAGAGCAAACCCCTTCCATCGTTTCCCTCGGCGTGCTTGTAGACCGCGACCATAGCATAAAACAGGCCGGCGGCTTTTTGATACAGCTGATGCCGGGCTTTAGCGATGTTCTTATAGATGCGCTAGAAGCAAAGATGGCGGGTTTTCCTGCCATAACGGCTCTGCTTGAAGAGGGCAAAACGCCGGAAGATGTACTGGGTATGCTTCTGGGAGATTTTGGCTACGAAATCACACAAAAATCCCCTATGGAATTTTATTGCAATTGTGATAGAAGCCGTGTGACGGGCGCTTTGGTCACCATGGGCAAAGAAGACCTTACACAAATTATCGAAGAGGACGGCAAAGCAGAAATTAATTGTCATTTTTGCAACAAACAGTATATTTTTGAAAAGGACGAACTGACAGAAATATTAGACAATTCAAAGTAACCATACCCTCTACATATTATAGGTAGGGGGTGAGAAAATGATGTATGTTTACATTTTCACCGAGGATTATCAAGAAATATTGACGCAACTTTTACCTAACGCCAAGCCGCACCGGTTTGGCGGCTTGGCTTGCTTAATCATAGAAAATGATATTCATGTAGTGCGTGGCCTTGCGGAAGTTGTGTCGCAGATACTGGGTGTGGATGTTTCATCAAGGCTTGAAGATGAAATTGTGGACTTTTTATCAGAAAACGAATATATACATCTGGACGCATTTATCAGAATTTGCCTGGAGGAAATTGATGCTTAGAGACTACAAGCGCGAAACCGAGGACAGGGTGGCGTGGATAAAACAGGTGCTTGCAAAGGCGGGCTGCGGGGCTATTGTCTTTGGTTCAAGTGGCGGCAAGGATTCTGTTCTTGTGGGCATATTGTGCAAAATGGCTTGTGATAACACCCTGGGTATCATAATGCCTTGCGAATCTGCACGGAATTTTGAAGAGGATACAGAAGATGCCCTGCTTTTTGCAAGGCATTTTGATATAGAGCATATCACGGTGGACTTGACGGCCGCTAAGCAGGAAATGGCCGCGGCTCTGCCCATGGAACTTAACAAGCAGGCCAGCACAAATATCAACCCGCGCCTGCGCATGGCCACACTATACGCAGTGGCGGCAACACGCGGCGCCCTTGTGGCGGGCACCAGCAACCGCAGCGAAACCCATATGGGATATTTTACTAAATGGGGTGACGCCGGCTGCGATTTTAACCCCATTGCCGACCTAACCGTCACAGAAACTTACGAATTTTTGCGTTACCTTGACGCTCCCGAGCGCTTTTGGACAAAAGCCCCATCCGCGGGCCTTTTCCCCGGACAAACTGATGAGGATGAAATGGGCGTTACCTATGCCGAAATTGACAAATATCTTCTGATGGGTGAAAAAGGCCCAAATTTCGATAAAATAGAGCTTTCGCATAAAATTACTGCGCATAAGCGGTCAGGGGTAACAAAATATCACCAAGACCTCCGTAGGGGCGGCTTGTAGCCGCCCGTTAATGAAATGCCGCGTATTCCGTAACGTGCCGATGTCGCTTTATAAGCGGGCGGCTGTAAGCCGCCCCTACATTAGCATTGAGGTTTTGCTTTAC
>WQVI01000017.1 GCA_009781625.1 Defluviitaleaceae bacterium
TTGTGCAAAAAGTAAAAAATACTGACAACATAGATGGTGCGCGCATTGGGCTGGCTATGGGCGTTATATCAGCATAATAGTAACGCAGACAGCAGCGGCTATTTTGGTATTTGGCCTGTCGGTTGTTGGGACGGTTTATGGAACCGCTGTGGGAGTTACCATGGGGGCGATAATTGGTGCTGTCAAAAAACGCGCACCAGATTAGAGCAAAAGGTACCTGAAAAAAATGATTGACAATGGCGAAAAACTTCTTTATAATGGTATGGTTGTGGAGAAAATTATGATTGATGTACGAAAAATTCAATTAAACGAAAGCACGACTGTTGACATATGGGTTGATGTTGTTATGCCGCAAGAATTTAGTGCAGCTGACACATCGGCCCATGTGATGGGAAAGCTGACAAACACAGGGAAGTCCTTTGTGTTTGAAGGGCAAGCTTCGTGTCGACTTTCGCTGGCTTGCTCTTTATGTTTAATGTCTGCAGAACAAGATCTTAGCTTCCGTATAAATGAAAATTTTGTGGAAGCGGAAGCGGCAACAGGCGAAGATATTGGGTTTTCCGACAAAACAATTGATATTTTCCCTGCTGTGCAGAGAAATCTTTTTCTCAATATCCCTATGAAGCCGATGTGTTCGGTGGATTGTGCTGGACTTTGCCCTCGTTGCGGCAAAAACCTCAATGAAGGCGAATGCGATTGCAAAGGGGAAATTAACGAGCAATTTCGTGAATTATTAGGACTTTTTAACGATTAAGGAGGTGTAGTCATATGGCAATTTGTCCAAAAGGTAAGATATCCAAAGGCAGACGCAATAAAAGACGTGCGCAAAGCTGGAAAATAAGCACTGCGGCCCTTGTAAAATGCCCATCTTGTGGCGAGCTTGCAATACCGCATAGGGCTTGCAAGGCTTGCGGAAACTACAAGCGCGCGGAAGTTTTGAAAGTTAACTAGGTGAGAAATATGGCCGAAGTTATTATTGCTGTGGATGCTATGGGTGGTGACAATGGGCCGCAGGCGGTTGTTTCCGGCGCAGTTGCAGCCTTGGCTGATACTGATATTTCCAAAATCTTGCTGGTGGGTCGTGAAAGCGATATCCGCCCTATTTTGGATGTCTTAAATTTCGATAACAGCCGCATTGAGATTGTAAATGCCGAGGAAGTTATCGGCATGGAAGAAGTGCCCACTGTTGCCATAAAATCTAAAAAAGATTCTTCAATTGTTGTTGGCCTTAGGCTTGTAAAAGAAGGCCGTGCGGCGGCTTTCGTCTCTGCGGGCTCTACCGGTGCTGTTTTGGCCGGTGCCACTACTATTGTGGGGCGCATCAAAGGCATAGCGCGCCCTGCACTGGGCGTTGTTTTCCCAAACACACGGGGATACACCTTTTTGGTGGATGCAGGTGCTAATGTGGACGCAAAGCCGGAATATTTGCTGCAATTTGCGCAAATGGGCAGTGTGTATATGGAAGCTGTTTTGGGCATTGAAAACCCCAAAGTAGGCCTAATTAATGTGGGCGCAGAGCGGGAAAAGGGCAATGCCTTAACCAAAGAGGCTTACGACTTGCTTGATGCATCAGATTTAAATTTCACAGGCAATGTTGAAGGCCGAGAGATACCGCTGGGGGCCGTGGATGTGGCCGTTTGCGATGCTTTCGTCGGCAATATCATTCTAAAATATTCTGAAGGCTTTGCAAAAGGCATTTTGTCCATGCTGAAAGAAGAATTGATGGCGGATGGAGTATCCAAATTTGGTGCTTTGCTGTCAAAAAAAGCCTATGGCCGTCTGCGAAAGCGGTTTGACTATACCGAAGTTGGCGGCGCGCCCTTTGTGGGCCTAAATGGCCTTGTTGTGAAGGCGCACGGCAGCTCTAATTCTGTTGCCATCATGAATGCCGTAAAGCAGTGCAGTAAATTCATAAAAAGTGATGTCGTGGGCAAAATTAGACTAAAGATAAACGCAATCGAAAGCAAAGAGGGGAATGAAAAATAATGGAATTTGAAAAAATTAGACAAATTATTGCGGAGCAATTAGGCAGAGACGAAAAGGAAATTACCATGGAAACCAGCCTTAATGACGACCTTGGAGCAGATTCTTTAGACCTTTTTCAAATCATTTCCGAGCTGGAAGAAGTTTTTGACATGGAATTTCCGCAGGATGAGCTTGAAAAAATTAAAACCGTGGGCGATGCGGTAAGCTATGTGCAATCTACACAATGACGAACATCGACTTTGAGGGAATTTTGGGTTATACATTTAAAAACAGCGAATTTTTAAACCATGCCCTAATTCATAGCTCGTATATCAATGAAAATAAATTAAATCCATCTGCCCATAACGAAAGGCTGGAATTTTTGGGCGATGCGGTGCTGGAGCTTGTGTCCAGCGCATATATTTTTGCTGGTTTTCCTGATTTAACCGAAGGGGAAATGAGCAAGCTGCGCGCAGGTGTGGTATGCGAATCCACCCTTGCGGCTCGTGCCAAAGAGCACAATTTCGGACACTTTCTCAAAATGGGGAAAGGTGAAATTGCCAATGGCGGCCGAGAGCGCGAATCCATATTGGCAGATACCTTCGAGGCTGTTATCGGCGCCATCTATCTAGATGGCGGTTACGAGGCAGCCAAGGGGTTTATTTTGCGTTGCCTTGAAGATGACATAAATTCCATGAAGGGCCTAACATGGATTTCAGACTGCAAAACCCATCTGCAAGAACAATTGCAAAAAGATAGCCAGGAGCCTATTGAATATTACGTCATAAAGGAAGAAGGGCCGGAACATAGCAAGACCTTTACAGTAGAACTGGCCCACGGCGGCCGTGTGATGGCCCAAGGGGTAGGCAAAAACAAGAAAGAAGCAGAGCAGGATGCGGCGCGGCACGCTATTGAAAAATTTGGCTTGAAGTGATTTCATGAGGTAGTAATTATGGAAATATCTTTTGGATCAGTAATTATCGTAGCCGTAGTTGGATTTGCTGTTGCACGCTTCATTTGGTTTGGCGTGCAACGGCTGCGTAGCCACCACATGCCGGTGGCTACGGCTGAAGCACATGTAGTGAAAGTTTTTGATAAAACTGGCTCGTACAGGGTGGGGTTGAGGGAATATCACAGCCTCACTCCCGGATATGAGGTTACTTTTGAAATGCTTTCCAATGCCAAAAGAAAACGGTTTTTTGTTCCTGAAAAGCATGGAAGGGTTGCCAAGGGCGATATCGGCATCCTCACAACCCAAGGCATATGCTTTATAAGATTTGAAAGGTCGCAAGGCATTGAAAATTAAGAACGAGAGGGGTTGTGCCTTGGGCAACAAACTCTATTTTCCTCTGATATTTCTTACCTGGATTTTGCTTAACATTCTTTCGTTGCTATTGTTTTCAGAGCCCTTTGCAGTGATATTTCTTAGCTTGCTTGCAACCGCCGTTATTTGGTATGGTATCCCAGCTATTGCAAGCTGGATATGTGGTTTTTTGCCATATACATATCATGAAGTTAGGGTAGTAAAATTTGTTGACCAAAGTGATGAATTTTGGTGGCATGGTGTGTTTCATAGCCGCCGCAATTTACGAAGAGGATATGTTGTCACTTTTGAGATAATAGAAAGCGGCAAAAAGAAAAGGTTTTTTATTCCGGTTGAATTTGGTGCGGTTGGCCTTTTTGACCACGGCAGGCTATGTATGCAAGACGTATGCTTTAGGCATTTTTCGCGCAGCCACACAAAAAGGCCAGATAATTGGCATTTTTAGCAAGGCTTCTATCGAATTGAAAACACACCCATTACATCACCTGCATTTGTGCGTATTTCTAAACGCACATCGCTGGTGCTGTTTTCTATTTCAGGCCTAATTTGGAAAAACACTCTGCCGGTTACAGTATCACCCGGGCTTATTGGCCTGTCAATAACATCACCAACCGAGCCGCTTAAAGCTATGGGCAGATGCACAACATTGCCGTCTTCGCCAGCGTAAACCAAGCGAGCTGTAAGTTGCGTCGGTGTTTCCAGGCGTATAGGCAACATCCGCCTTCTTTCTTCGGAAATATTTGTAATTTCAACAGGAACATAAGCAAAAATTCTATCATCTCTGGTTGGTTCGAAAACCATGCTGACGGTACCGCCTGTCTCTACAGTTTCAGCAAAACCAACATTGTCAGTTACGGTAAATTGCCAATTTGTAAGTTGCAAAATTTCATTTATGTAATAAGACGGTGCTGGCTCTTCCTCTATTTCTGGTGGCTCTGCCCCTGAACCAGAAGAGGTTCCTGAATCCAAAATAGCTCCGCAAGCACTGAAAATAAAAACACCAATTAAAAGTACAAAAAATCTTTTCATTATCTGTTTCCTCCTAGTTAAATGATATTTGCAGAATTTGATTATACCATATGCCCTGTCGAAAATCAATAGTAAGTCACAGCTTTGCGCTATGCGACTTGCGGCTTACAAGCCAGCTTATATATGCAACCGCAATTCCTATTGCTATCGCAAGCTGCGGCGCAAATGGAAAGCGGATGAAATGGAAGAGGGATTCCATAAATTGGTCTTCAAAAATCATATTGGCGGCAATGTAGGCCAGATAGCCTGCGCATAAGGCAAACAGCACGGCATAGCGGTTTATGAGGTATATGATACGCTCGCTTGCAATAAGCAGGATGGGTACGGAAATGGCGAAGCCTAAAAAGGCCATGGAGAGGCCATGAGGGCTGATGTTGCCCGCGTCGTCGGCTACGATGGATATGACGGCGATGACATTGTCCAAAGACATAGAAATATCCGCTACAATTATCATGAAAATCACCTTTAAGAAGCTGTCACCTTGCTTGACAGATTTTTTTTCGCCTGTGTCGCGCAGCATAGAAATTATCACATAAACCAGCATACCGCCGCCGATAAGCCTGATGTGCAGCCATTCCAGCGTAAAAAGCCAACCCACCAAAAACATAAAAACCAGCTTTAGCACAAGGGAAAGCCATATGCCCACCAAACGCGCTGTATTGGCCTTTTTGGGCTCTAGGTTGCGGGCGGCCAGGGCGATAACGCCGATGTTGTCGAAAGATACTATCAAATTTATCAAAATAACTTGCAGCAATGTGGACATGGCTTCTCCTCAAGGTTTGTACTCGTACAATCATATGTCCAAAAAATTGTAAATATTTCTTGCGTGACGCGAAAAATTGTGGTATACTGATTTTGATGAAAATATTTCATGTGAATGCTGCGGGAGAGCCATGAAGATGGCACCGAAGGAATAAGTGATGTTTTGGCCGAAATGTCGCGAAAATCTCAGGTAAACAGACCGTAGCACGATGAATCTCTGGAAAGTTCGGACGCCTTGCCTTTGCGGGCGAAATTCGAACACCGAAGGGGCAATTTATTTGCGTAGAGAATCTCTCAGGTTAAGTGACAGAGCAAAGGCTGGTTCCTTTGTACTGTCCTTTTTTATTACAGAAATGGGGGTAGCCGCTATCAATAAGCTTTTGACGAATAATTTTATGGCGGCACAGCGGTTTGCAAATAGCCTTGATGTAGACTTTAGAGACTTGCCGCCAATGGATATCCTAAAAGCTGCAAGGGACCTTGTTCACCTTGGCCACAAGCTGCTTACGCACCCTGTGACAAGCGGGACGGCACCGCAGGGCAGCCCCTATGTGTCAATAATTATTTCGGCAGAAGGGGCAACCACGGATTTTGATTCTGTCAGCATTATTGAGTCGGCTATCGCGGTTTACACTAAGACGAAAATCATCCACCAATTGCCAGAGAATATCGCAAAAGACTTTATGCTGATAGACTGTGAGATGTTAGCAAAAGATACACAAATATACAAAACATAATGACAAGGAGGGAACGATTTGAAATTAACCATTGGCAATATTAGGATTACTGATATTGTACTGGGGGAACAATCAAAAGTGGAAAATTCTACATTGTTTGTTAACTCCAAAGAGCTTGAGGCATTGTTGCTGGAAGACGGTAACATTGTTTCTGTGTGTTTTGATGTGGCAAAGCCGGGCGAATCTACCCGCATCACGCCTGTTAAGGACGTGATAGAGCCACGCACAAAGGTATGCGACGGTGATTGCAACTGCGATTGCGGCATCTTCCCGGGTGTTGTGTCGAAGGTTGGCACTGTGGGCAAAGGCAAAACCCATGTGCTAAAAGGCATGGCGGTTGTTACCACAGGCAAAATTGTGGGCTTCCAAGAAGGTATTATCGACATGAGCGGCATCGGTGCAGAATACACACCGTTTTCGCAGACGATAAACCTTGTGTTGGATTTTGTGCCACGTGATGGCCTTGCCGCCCATGATTACGAAAGGTCACTTCGCCTTGCGGGCCTTAAAGCCGCAAACTATCTGGGAGACTTAGCAAAAAACATAAAGCCTGACGAAGAAATTGTTTACGAATTTTTGTCCATGGCGGAAGGCGCTAAGAAATATCCAAACTTGCCGCGGGTTGGCTATGTGCAAATGTTGCAAAGCCAAGGTTTGCTGCATGACACATATGTTTACGGCGTGGATATGAAGCAGAGCCTGACGACGATGATAAGCCCGACAGAGGTGTTTGACGGCGCCATCATCAGTGGCAACTGCGTGTCTGCATGTGACAAAAACACAACGTATCATCATCAAAACAACCCTGTTGTGACAGACCTTTTCGCCCGTCATGGCAAAGATTTAAACTTTATGGCCATGATAATCACCAACGAAAACGTCTATCTTGCTGACAAAGAGCGCAGTAGCGATTGGACAGCTAAATTGGTGGAGATGCTTGGCTTGGATGGTGTTATAATTTCCCAGGAAGGCTTTGGAAATCCTGATACCGACCTTATTATGAATTGTAAGAAGATTGAAGCCCTTGGCGTGCCGACGGTTATCATCACTGACGAATACGCCGGCCGCGACGGCACCAGCCAGTCCCTTGCGGATGTGGATGTGTCTGCAAACGCCGTGGTTACGGGTGGCAACGCCAACGAAGTTATCACTTTGCCAAAGATGAACAAAATCATCGGTACGCAAGAGTATGTTGACGTTATCGCCGGCGGTTTTGAAAACAATGTGCAGCCGGATGGCAGCATAGTAGTTGAAATTCAGGCCATCATCGGTGCTACAAACGAGATGGGCTTTAACAAAATGTCCGCGCGGTAAGAAGTTGTGACGCGCCGCATCATCCATGTGGATATGGACGCCTTTTATGCCGCTGTTGAGGTGTTGCACAACCCAACGCTGGCAGGCAAGCCACTGATTATCGGCGCGCTGCCTCATGAGCGTGGCGTTGTGGCCACATGCAGCTACGAGGCCCGTAAATTCGGCGTGCGGTCTGCCATGAACATCAAAGATGCTTATCGCCTTTGCCCTCATGGGATTTACATGCACCCTAACTTTGATAAATATGTGGCGGCAACGGGGCAAATCCAGAAAATTTGGGATGACTATACCGATGTGGTAGAGCATATTTCACTGGACGAAGGTTATCTGGATGTAACCCACAGCGGGCAGCTTTTTGGCGGTGCGACTGCCATTGGCAAGGACATTAAGCGGCGCATTGCTGAAGAAGTTGGCCTGTCGTGTTCTGTGGGCGTTGGATATTCTATGATGAGCGCGAAGCTTGCCAGCGAAGAGGGCAAACCCGGCGGCATTTTTGAAATTTTGGATGCTGACGCGTTGACAAAGCTGATTATCGACCGCAATGTGCGTGCGATTTACGGCGTTGGTGCTAAATCTGCGGCAACGCTTGCGGAAAACGGCGTACAAACGGTGCGTGATATAATTAGCAATGCTGACAAGGTGCGAAAGCTGCTGGGCAAGTATGGTTACGATATTGTAAACCTGGCCAATGGCGTGGACGTAAGGCGTGTGGCAACGGTGCCAAAGTCCAAATCTTTGGGCAAAGAGCACACTTTCCAGAAGGATATCACGGACTTTGAGCATTTGCGCGATGCCTTGAGGCTTATGGCCAAGCGGCTAAGCTACAAAATCCGCATGGCGGGCCTATCCGCAAAGACGGTGACGCTAAAGGTTACTTATGCCAACATGGTGCAGATAACGCGCAGCAAAAGCGGCAAGGATGTACATGTTAGTGCCACGCGAGAGATTTACGAAACTGCGGCGGCCCTGTTGGACAAGATAGATCGGCGGCCGATACGCTTAATCGGCATTAGCTTAGGCGGCTTGACCACCGAGCCTGTAGAGCAGCTGAACTTGTTTGAAGAAAGCGCGGGCGACCACAGGTCGCCCCTACTGGAACAGCTGTTGCTTGAATTACAGTACAAATACGGATTAGATAAAATTTCTTCGGGTGCGGAAGTGCTTGCGCGAAAAAATTTGCGCAGCGACGTGGCGGAAGAAGACGGTTTCAATAAAAGAATATAAAGGAGGAACGACACTTGCTAAAGATTTTGCACTATATTAACCAGTTTTACGGCGGCATTGGCGGCGAAGAACATGCCGGACATTTGCCCGAAATGCGCGAGGGCGCCGTTGGCCCAGGTACCGCTTTTGTGGCGGCTTTTGGGGCTGACGCGGCCATCACCCATACAATAATTTGCGGCGACTCTTATTTCGGCGAAAATACTGAGGCGGCTAAGGAAGCAATACTTGACATGGTGCGCGAAGTTAAGCCCGACCTGTTTTTGGCGGGCCCTGCCTTTAACGCGGGCCGCTATGGTTTTGCCTGTGGCACCATTTGCGATGCTGTAAAAGCAGAGCTTGACATACCTGTGCTTACAGGCATGTATGAGGAAAACCCGGGCGCAGAGGCTTTTGTGGACAAGATGCATATTGTGGCCACAAGAGACAGCGCAGTTGGAATGCGCGACGCCGTGCCAAAAATGGCTAAACTTGCGCTAAAGTTGGCCCGTGGCGAAAAAATTGGCGCATCCATCGAAGAGGGCTATATGCCAGGCTATATGCGTGTAAACTTTTTCGAAGAGAAGCGCGGCAGCGAGCGCGCCGTGGACATGCTTTTGGCCAAAATGAAGGGCGAGCCTTTCGTGACAGAATTCCCAATGCCTGATTTTGACCGTGTTGACGCCCTTCCGCCTGTTGTGGATATCACAAAGGCCAAGATTGCCCTTGTGACAAGCGGCGGTATTGTGCCAAAGGGAAATCCTGACAGAATAGAGGCTTCATCCGCGTCAAAATATGGCGAATATGATATCACAGGCGTGACGGACCTTACCGAGGCTACTTATGAGACAGCCCACGGCGGTTACGATCCCACATACGCCAATGTAGATTCTGACAGAGTTTTGCCGGTTGACGTATTACGCGAAATGGAAGCTGCTGGAAAAATAGGCGCATTACACAACAAATTTTACACCACAACGGGTAATGGCACGGCTGTAAAGTCCTCTGCGGCCTTTGCGATAGAATTTGCTGCCAAGCTAAAGAATGATGGCGTTGACGCCGTTATTCTTACCTCTACCTGAGGTACATGTACTCGTTGCGGTGCAACGATGGTTAAAGAAGTAGAGCGCGCAGGCATACCTGTTGTTCATATTTGTACAGTAACACCTATATCAATTACGGTGGGTGCAAACCGCATAGTGCCGGCCATTGCCATACCTCATCCGCTGGGCAATCCCAAAGTTAGCATGGAAGAGGAAAAAGAAATTAGAATAAAAATAGTGGAAACTTCGCTGGATGCGTTGACAACCCCTGTTGACGGGCAAACTATTTTTGAGGTGAAATATTAATGGGGAGATTTAAATTAAAAGTGAGGATTGCCCTTGCAATTATGATAATAACTGCTTCGGCATTCACGCTGTCGGGCTGCGATTTATTTCGTACTCCGGTGGTGGATGTTGAAATTGGGCGGCTGTATTCCACACAATGGTTTAACTTCACCATACACAGCGCGGATATGGTTAGCGAATTTGGCGGCCACACCGCTGGCCATGGCCATCAGCTATGGGTAGTAAGAATTACGCAAACCGGCACTTTTCGCGAGCCTGTACCCATGTTTATCGACGATTGGTATATGGACGACGATTCCTTTAGGGCAGAGCATCTGGCCCTTGTGGCCTTTGAAAGCCATCCCGAAATGATGCCTGAAGAATTTTGGTTGCCGCGCGGCACAAGTGAAACCCACACAATGCTTTTTGAAGTGCCTGCAAATACCACAAACTTAACGCTTAACTTTCTGGAAGTTGACGATGCCAATAGGACAGGTTCGCAATTTACTTTGAACTTGCAGCGATAGGGCTTTGGGAGGGATTTTGTTGGAAGAGAGAGAAGAGGGTAAAGGCATAGGGATAATTATAGCCACCATCGCAATAGTTGGCGTAGCTTTAATTTTGCTTATTGGTTTGCTTGTTAGAGGGGTTGATTTTACAAATGGATCCCCAAATAACACAGTGGATTACGTTGGCGTAATTGAAATTGAAGTTGGGCGCGTGCATACTACCTGGTGGTTTAATTTCACCATACACAGCGCGGAAGCGGTGTATTCATATGCCGGTCATACGGCAGCTTACGGCCATCAGCTTTGGGAAGTGGTGATAACACAAACCGGCACCTTCATTGACCCCATACCCATGGGCACCTTCGGCTGGTTTATGGACGACAATTCTTTTAGGGCGGATATCTTTCCCCATATGGGCTTTGAAGGGCGTGACGAGATGATGCCTGAAGATTTTTGGCTAAACAGAGGCCAAAGCAAAACCCACACCATGCTTTTCGAAGTGCCTTCCGACACCACAAATCTAACGCTAAACTTTATTGAGATTGGCCAAATTGAAACAGGCGCAAGATTTATGCTTAACCTGCAATAATGTTAATTGAGGTGATTAAAATGGAAAATATCTATGATGTAATTATCCTTGGCGGTGGGCCGGGTGGCCTTTCAGCCGGCCTTTACGCCGGCCGCAGCCGCCTTAAAACCTTGCTGATAGAAAAAGCTTTTGACGGGGGCCAAATTGCCACAACCGCCGAAATTGAGAACTATCCCGGGCAAATGGAGCACGACTCCGGACCTAGCTTGATAGAGCGCATGTCGGCCCAGACGGTAAAATTTGGTATTGATAAGGTTTACGAAACTGTTGAAGAAGTGCAACTTGATGGTCCTATAAAAACCATCAAAACTTCCGAAAATACCTATCAGTCAAAAACTGTCATCATCGCCACAGGTGCTAATCCGCGTCCTATCGGCTGCCCCGGCGAAAAAGAGCTTATCGGCAAGGGCGTTTCATATTGTGCCACCTGTGACGGTGCCTTCTTTGAAGACCTTGAGGTATATGTCATCGGCGGCGGCGACACAGCCGTGGAAGAGGGTGTTTACCTTACACGCTTTGCCCGTAAAGTGACAATAGTACATCGCCGTGACGAGCTTCGCGCCGCAAAATACCTACAAGAGCACGCCTTTGCAAATCCTAAGATAGATTTTATGTGGAACAGCGTAGTTGTGGATGTTAAAGGCGACGAAATTGTTGAAGGCATGACTGTTGAAGACACCAAAACAGGCGAGAGACGCGAGATTTTGGCCGACGAAGAAGATGGCACTTTCGGTATCTTTGTGTTTGTTGGTTTTGTGCCCAATAGTGGCCTATACGAAGGGCAAATTACCATGGAAGGCGGCTACATCGTCACTGATGAGGACATGAAAACCAACATTGACGGTGTTTTTGCCGTGGGTGACATCCGTGTTAAAACCCTGCGCCAGGTAGTTACGGCGGCGGCTGACGGAGCCATTGCGGCCACCATGGCGGATAAGTATATCTCGGGCCACTAAGACAAAGGAGGAAAAAATATGTTAGATCTTAACAAAGAAAACTTCCCAGCTGAAGTGCTGGAAGCATCAGGTAAGATTTTCGTCATGTTTACAGGCGATGGCTGAGCCCCTTGCGCGGCTATTAAGCCCTTCGTTGTAGGTTGCAGCGAAAAATATGGCGATAAAATAAAATTTGGAATGGTTAACACAGGTACAAACAAGCGTCTTGCTATTGGCCAAAGGGTGATGGGTATACCCACATTTGTTGTCTATGAAGGTGGCGAGAAGGTTGAAACCCTAGGCAAAGAAGACGCCAATGAAGCTAATATTGAGGCTTTGATAGAGAGGCATATATAGACGGCGAACGGCAAAGCTGGCCTTGTGATGTTATGGAGGTGAACACATTGAGCAACCGATTTAATGTTACGCTTGCTTGGGATGACGAAGCATATGTTTGGATGGCTACTAGTGAGGATGTAATGGGCTTAGTGCTAGAAGATGGCTCGTTTGATGCACTTGTGCAACGTGTACGCTATGCAGTTCCTGAATTACTGGAAACCAAAGGTGTGCCTTTTGACGATATGCTTCTTGATTTCCGTGTTTCTGACTTTAGTGTTCCGCGGAAAGAAAGGCTGGTAACAAGTGGCTGAGTACGAAAGAAAAGTCAGAAAGTTGCTTAGCAAAAATGGTTGCTACTTCATGCGACGGAGCAAGGGCGACCACGATATTTGGTTTAGTCCTATTACAAATGAGCCGCTAACCCTAGACAGCAAGATAAAATCCCGACATATCGCGAATAATATTTTGAAGCGGGCGGGGATAGATTATAAATTCTAGGGCCTGTTCCCGCTATAAGAAAATGCAGATTTGTGAGGCGATTTTTCGCCAATCAAGGAGCTGACGACGTGGCGTGCCCAAAGGCACGTGAGGAGGAAGCGACGCAGAATGGCGGAAATATCGACCGCAAATATGCGTTTTCGTTAGTAGGAACAGGCCCTAATAAAGGAGGAATAGATATGGCAATTTTAGCAAACAAGAAAGTCATTGCCATTGGCGACCGTGACGGCGTTCCGGGCCCGGCTATCGAAGAAGTTATCAAGACAGCCGGCGGCGAAATAGTGTTCTCTTCAACAGAATGCTTCGTCTGAACGGCCGCTGGCGCAATGGATCTGGAAAACCAAAAGAGGGTTAAAGAAATAACCGAAGCGCACGGTGCGGAAAATGTAGTTGTGGTGCTTGGTGCCGCCGAAGGCGAAGCATCTGGCATAGCAGCCGAAACCGTTACCGCGGGCGACCCTACTTTTGCAGGGCCATTGACAGGGGTCTCGTTGGGACTCAAAGTATATCACATTTGTGAAGAAGAAATTAAAAGTGAAGTTGATGCCGGTGTTTATGACGAACAAGTTGGCATGATGGAAATGGTGTTAAATTTGGACGAGATTGCGGCTGAAATGAAGTCTATTCGCGACCAATACACTAAGTATTAATTGCGATGGGGGCGGGCTTTTGGCTCGCCCCATTTTTAGATGATGGAGGTTTGATTAATGAATTCAGTTATAAAATCAGTGGCGTACACCCTTGTTCACGCCCCGGATTTAGTGATACATGCAGGCACAACGCAAACAACAGAGCGTATTGTTAACCCCGAAAGCGAATATCTCAAACAGCTACCGGATGCCCTGCGTACTTTTGAGCAAGCGGTGAATTACGCGCCAAACCAGGCATATATCGGCGGTATGACGCCGGAAGGGCTGGCAGAAATTCCCATGCCTTGGTATGAAAATGCTGTGAAAGCAAGTCGTTTTGGAAAATTTGGCGAAATAGCTCCTCAAGAAGAACTTTATCTCATGATGCAAATTTGTGACTGCTTTGACCTTGTGATGCTTGAAGCGGGCTTTGTGTCTGGTGTTGTTAAAGCATCCGAAGATCATCCGTTGTTTACAATGAGCATTGTAAGCAGGATTAAAGCCGGTGTGGAATTTGGCGCGATAGAGGCCGAAGTGACAAATAATGGTGCGGAAGGCCTGTATCATGGCGGCAAGTTGGTGGGTTGCGTGAAGAAGGCCCATAGCATCGACGAAAACCTTAGCGCCCATGTAATTTTGGAAAATTTGGTCTCCAAGGCCACATCTGTGCTATCCTTGCTGCATTTAACGAAGAATGCAGGCATCGACCCAGCAAGCATTGACTGCGTGATAGATTGTAGCGAAGAGGCCGTGGGCGATATGAATCAGCGCGGTGGCGGCAACCTGGCCAAAGCTTCGGCGGAGATTGCAGGCTTTATAGGGGCCACAGGCAATGACATGCGCGCGTTTTGCGCAGCACCCGTCCATGCCATTATTTCCGCGGCGGCACTGGTAAAATCTGGTACTTATAAAAATGTTGTGGTTACGGCTGGCGGAAGTACTGCCAAATTAGGCATGAATGCCAAAGATCACGTGAAAAAGGGCTTGCCTGTACTTGAAGACGTGCTGGGCGGTTTTGCTGTGTTGATAAGCGAAAATGATGGCATCAATCCGGAAATTTTATCGGAATATGTCGGTTGGCATAGTGTTGGCAGCGGATCTTCACCCCAGGCGGTTATCACCGCACTTGTGACAGACCCTCTGGACAAGCTTGGCCTAAAAATTACTGACGTTGACAAATTTTCGCCGGAGATGCAAAACCCTGATGTTACCAAGCCAGCGGGTGCGGGTGACGTGCCGGAAGCCAACTTTAAGATGATTGGTGCGTTGGCGGTAAAACGCGGCGAGATGGACAGGGCAGACCTTGCCGGATTCGTTGAAAAGCATGGCATGATGGGCTTTGCGCCTACGCAGGGCCATATACCGTCGGGCATACCATATCTTGGCCATGGCCGTGAGGACATGCTGGCCGAAAAAATTACCCGCGCGATGTTTGTGGGCAAAGGCAGCCTGTTTTTGGGCCGTATGACAAATCTTTTTGATGGCGCGTCCTTTATTGTGCAGAAAAATACCGGCGGAGCCGAAACAGGCAGCATTTCTGAAGAGCAGGTGCGCGGACTTATTGCTGAAGCACTAAGGGATTTTGCGAAGAGTCTCGGAGGTGAATAGCATGGAAGCGACAATCAAGAAGATAATCGCGAAAACCTTTGACGAGATGGCAACAGGCCTTGAAACTGGTAGCTTTGGCGGTGTGCCGAAGATTGCGCTGATGGGTGTGGGCAGTGAGCATGGCGAGGCCGAGATGCTGGAAGGTGCCAAGATGGCGGCTTCGCGGGGCGTTGTGCCACATTTTATCGGCGGTGTTGATGAGGCCGAGGCCATGCAGATAATGGAGAAAATGCTGGCCAGTGGCGAGATTGACGGTGCTGTGGCTATGCATTACACTTTCCCCATAGGCGTTGCTACTGTCGGTAAAGTTATAACGCCTGCAACGGGCAGGTCGCTTTATATTGCTACAACAACAGGCACTTCTGCCACGGATAGGGTTGCGGCAATGGTGCGCAACGCAATTTATGGTATCATAGCGGCCAAAGCCAGTGGCGTAGAAAATCCTTCTGTGGGTATCTTAAATATTGATGGTGCGCGTCAAGTAGAACGCGCTTTGCGCGAGCTTGCTGACAAGGGGTATAATATCAATTTCACTCAATCCAAACGTGCTGACGGTGGTGTGTTTATGCGCGGCAATGACGTGCTTAACAACCCTTGCGACGTGCTGGTTTGCGACTCTTTAACAGGTAATGTGTTAATGAAGTTGCTGTCATCATATACAACTGGTGGTAGCTATGAGGCAATGGGTTTTGGATATGGTCCTGGTATTGGAGAGGCGGCAGACAATCTGGTACTAATTGTATCACGTGCATCTGGCGCGCCTGTTGTGGCAGGTGCCATGGAATATGCGGGCCAATTGGTGCGTGGAGACTGGCGCAAGGTGCTAAAGGCCGAAATTGCGGCGGCCCAAGCGGCGGGACTTCGCGCCGTGTTGGAAAAAATTACTGAAAAAACAGTGCCGGTAGCATCAGAGGCCGTTGCGGTGCCACCAAAAGAAATTGTTACCGCCGAAATTTCGGGCATTGAAATTACAGAGCTTGACGACGCTGTAAGCGCGCTGTGGAAAGTGGGAATTTACGCCGAGAGCGGCATGGGCTGCACGGGGCCGATTGTGCTCGTAAACGAGGCCCGTCACGAAGCAGCAGAAAAAATACTAACAGAAGCGGGATTTGTAAGCGAATGAGCGTAAATGATATTTTACGAAGACTTCCGAAAGTTGATGTGCTGATGAGTCGGCTAGGGGAAGAGTCTAATTTGGCGGCGATAAGGGAAGTTTTGGCCAGCTTGCGTCGTGATATTTTGGCGGGTAAAATCCACGATATTCCTGATGAATTCGCACTTTTTCAGATGGTTGCGGAAAAGAGCCAAAAAGCTGCTGAATTTGGCTTGCGCCGCGTCATCAATGCTACTGGAATACCCCTGCATACAAATCTAGGTAGAGCACCTTTGCCACAGTCAGTTGCAGAGCATGTGAAGCAAGTTGCAATGGGATATTCTACCTTGGAATACAATTTGGATACAGGTAGTCGTGGTAGCCGTATGACGGCTGTGCAACAACACCTCACCAAACTTTGCGGCACAGAGGCCGCCGTTTGCGTTAACAATAACGCGGCGGCGGTGCTTTTGGTGCTTGCTGCACTGTGCGGCGGCGGCGATGTTGTCATTTCCCGGGGAGAGCTGGTGGAAGTTGGTGGCAGTTTTCGCATTCCTGATGTCATCTCCCAAGGCGGCGCGCGCCTCGTTGAGGTTGGTGCTACCAATAAAACCCATCTTTTGGATTATGCTACAGCCATTGGCCCCGAAACGTCGACTATACTAAAAGTACACACATCCAATTATCGCATTGTGGGATTTACTGAGGAAGTAAGGCTGACAGAGCTGGCAAAATTAGCGGGATACCATGACATCCCGCTGATTTATGACCTTGGTGGTGGCTCGCTAATAAAGCTATCGCAACATGAACCCACAGTACAAGAAATTGTTACACATGGGGCCGACATTGTATGTTTTAGCGGTGACAAGCTGCTTGGTGGCCCTCAATGCGGTATTATCGTTGGAAAATCAACATATATCGACAAAATTGTAAAACACCCTCTCTATAGGGCTTTGCGCATGGATAAATTGACATTGGCTGCCTTGGAAGCCACGCTAAAGCTCTACGAAGAAGGGCGTACGGAAGACATTCCTATACTAGCAATGTTGATGAAAAGCATCAGCGATTTAAAACAGGATGCGGAAAAATTATCTAGCCTTATCGTAGCAAATGAATCCCGATTTAGCATGGAAATTGTCGAAGCGGCGGGGCAGGCAGGCGGTGGATCGTTGCCAACAGAGGAATTTCCATCCTTCGCTTTAGCTATTTCGCCCACGACCATGCCTTTGCATGTTTTAGAAGAGCAATTAAGGCAATGGTATATACCAATTGTTGCAAGAATCTATAAAGAACGTCTATTAATTGACATACGAACAGTATTGAATGAGGATTTTGCAGAAATTGCAAATGCTATCAATACAATATTTGGGGAGGCCTGTGATGAGCACTAATAACGCAATTATTGGAACCGCAGGCCATGTTGACCACGGCAAAACCCTGCTGATAAAGGCCTTGACAGGCATGGAAACCGACCGCCTGGCCGAAGAGAAAAAGCGTGGCATAACCATAGAATTAGGCTTTGCTTATTTGACATTGCAAAATGGCGAAAAGGCGGGTATTGTTGACGTACCTGGTCATGAAAAATTTGTGCGCAATATGTTGGCGGGTGCCGGCAGCATAGACTTGGCAATGTTGGTTGTTGCTGCCGATGAAGGCATTATGCCTCAAACACGCGAACATCTGACGATTTTGAAAACACTGGACATCAAGCGCGGCCTGGTGGCCTTAAACAAAGTTGATTTGGTGGACGAAGACTGGCTGGCCATGGTGACATTGGATATTGAGGAAGAACTTCGAGGAAGCTTCCTTGAAATTGCTCCGATACTACCAGTTTCTGCTTATAGTGGTCAAGGGGTTGACGCATTGCGTCAGACAATTTTCGACATGTTGGCCCAGTCGCCGCCCAAAAAGCTGGATACGCCCTTTCGATTACCTATCGACAGGGTCTTCACTATGGGCGGCTTTGGTACGGTGGTGACGGGCACCCTTATAGAAGGCCGCCTTGCGCTGGGCCAGGATGTGACGGTGTATCCGTCAGGCCTGGCCACAAAGGCGCGCCGCATCCATGTTCACGGCGATGAAACGGACATAGCTGTGGCTGGCCAGCGCGTGGCGGTGAACTTGGCGGGCCTCAAGGTCAGTGATATTACCAAAGGAGACCTTGCTGCGCAGCCCCAAAGCCTTGAAAATTCGCGCTTGCTGGACGTGGCTATTGAAATTGATACTAATTGCCTACGTGAAATTCGACATAATTCGCGCTTGCATCTATATCATGGTACGGCAGATATGCTATGCAGTTTGACATTATTCGACAAAGATATGTTAACAGGCGGAGACCGCGCCTACGCACAGCTGCGCCTAGCGTCACCTCTCGCAGCAAAGCATGGTGACCACTTTGTATTGCGCTTCTATTCACCCGTAGAGACCGTGGGCGGCGGTATTATTTTGGATGCAACCGCCAAGCGTGCAAAGCGAGAGCCCGAGGCCGCCAAGCGCCTTGAAACAAAAGAAAATGGCAGCCTGAATGAGAGAATTCTTACAATTTTTGCCGAGAGAAGTAGCGATTTTCCTAACATTGAACAAATTAAGCAGCGATACTTCCAGGATGAAGACTATGACAATGCGTTGTCGCAGCTTGCGGCGGAAGGCTTGCTGATAGTTGCGGATTCTATGGCATTGCATATATCGTATGTCAATGAATTAGGCAAGCGCGTTCGGAATATACTAACAAAGTATCACAAAGAAAATCCTTTGCACGAGGGCATTGCCTTGGCAGAGCTTTGCACGCGCATCTTGCCCCATGTTAGCAGGGGCACGGCGGAAAGCGCGCTGCAATGCTTAGTGCAAATGGGCCTTGTTAGGCGCAATGGCCAAACCGTGGCTAATGCTGATTTTGTGGCAAAAGCAAACGACGGCCACAAGAAAATTGCTGACAAAATTCTTTCCATCTATGAAGAAGCGAGATTTGCGCCACCATCTCTTGACGAAATGACGACAAATTTCGACAGAGAGAAAAAAGTATTTGCGCAAGTATTTGAATCGCTGATAAAAAGTGGCGATATTATTGCGCTTACACCCCAAATACATGTGCGACGCGAAACCTATGACGAGGCAATGCTGCTTTTTGAAGGGCTTGCAATAGCCAAAAACGAGGTTTTGTTAGCCGATTTTCGCGATGCCATTAACACCAGTCGCAAATATGCCCTGGCCTTTCTTGAGCATTTTGACAAGAAGAATATCACGAAAAAAGTCGGAGAAGGTCGAATATTGCTATCGAAAAAAATTAATTCCTAGTTGACTACTAGGAATTATTATGATATATTTAGTGTAAATTAATTTACACAGGAGGTATCTTATGCATTATCCATTCAAACTTCAGCCGCTGCCCTATCCATACGACGCGATGGAGCCTTTCATCGACGCCAAAACCATGGAAATCCACCATAGCAAGCATGTGCAAACCTATGTGGATAATTTGAACAATGCGTTGAAAAATCAACCCGACTATCAATCTTGGTCGCTGGAAAAGCTTTTGTACAATTTGGATAAGCTTCCGCAAGAAATTCAGGCAGCTGTGCGCAACAACGGCGGTGGTGTTTACAACCATAATTTGTATTTTAACATCATGGCACCCGGGGGCAAACCCTTGGCAGAAGGCCCTCTGAAAGCCGCCATTGACAGCACATGGGGCAACCTTGACGAATTTTTGGCTCAGTTGAAGGCTGCGGGACTATCAGTTTTTGGAAGCGGCTGGGCGTGGCTTGTATCGGACAGTTTGGGCAATCTTTCGATTTTCAAAACACCTAACCAGGACACGCAGATACCCGCAAACCTGACGCCCATCATCAACCTTGATGTGTGGGAGCACGCATATTATCTTAAAGTGCAAAACCGCCGGGCGGACTATATTGACAATTGGTTTAATGTTATCGACTGGGAAGCGGCGGCGAAAAATTATGCAAAGCACGCCGAGACGGATTTCTCAAAAGCATAAAGAGATTATAAAAGGGGCGGCACTCTTCTGAGTAGCCGCCCTGTAACTTTATTAGCATTTGTGCTTTACTGATTCACAAGTTTCTGTTATAATCCTTATTGGTGATTAGAATAATGAAAACTAGAGATTTGGTGCAAGCCGCGCTGTTTATAGCCATTGTTTATGTAGCAACGTGGATTATTAGCATACCCGTCATGCCGGGCGGTGGCCTTGTACATACGGGCACCGCGGCCCTTTTTATCATTTCTGTGTGCTTTGGCCCTAAAAAGGGGGCCATTGCGGGCTCTGTGGGCATGGCGTTGTTTAACCTTACATCCGTTTGGGTGGCCTGGGCGCCGTATACCTTTGTGATACGGCTGGTTATGGGCCTCATCATCGGCTATATCGCCAATTGTCGAGGTGCTAACGGCAAAAAGCCTGTCCAAAACGTGGTGGCGCTGCTGGTTGGGGGCCTATGGTTTTTGCCGATGGCGTATGTTTCGCAAATTATTATCATGGGGGTGCAATGGCAGGTGCCTATGGCGGCCATTCCCGGCAATTTAATGCAGCTTGCGCTGGCATTGGTTATTGGCATGCCGCTAATTACTGCTATAAACCAGTACAAGAAGGTTAAGGGCATTTAATGCGGCAAATGTGAATGTGGATAGATTTTTGATAGCGGTAGGCTTTTGTTGCATAGGTTTTTCAGCACATAGTCGCTATGTGTGACCACGATGAGGATTGTGCCCTTTGTCTTCTGCAAAATCTTTAGATTTTTAACAATTTCGGCTTCGGTGGCCAGGTCCAATTCGGAAGTTGGCTCGTCCAGGACGAGGATGTCGTAATCGCAAGCCAGGGCGCGGGCAAGGCCCATGCGCTGTCTTTCGCCGCCTGACAGGCTTTTTGCGTTGTCATCCAAATTAATATCGCCAAGGGCGCAGAATTTTGCCAAAGCCTCAATTCTCTCATCGGGGATGTCCTTGCCAAAGCGTATGTTTTCCCTAATGCTGGCGTCAAAGGCAAAAACCTCTTGCGTCAAAACTGCAATGCGCCCAAGATAGCTTTCGGTGTTGATCTCTGTAAGATTTTTGCCGTTTACAAGTATTTCGCCCAAGGTAGGCGAAATTTGACGCTTTAACATGCGCAAAAATGTTGTTTTGCCTGTGCCGGATGGGCCAACGACAGCCAAGGCATCGCCCGGTACCAAAGAAAAGCAAACGTCGGTGAGAACTTCATTTCCGTCATTTTCATAGCTATAGCTGATGTCAACAAATTCCAGAGAAGTTATTTTATCAATTTTCTCTAAATTATTATCGTTATCGTCATAATTATGGGACAAAAGCTCTTCAAGGCGGCCTTCCACGGCGCGGGCGTGCTGCAAATCTACATTAAAGTCCGTCAAGCTCTTTATTGGCTTGCTTAAACGCGGCAGGAAGAGAAAGAAGGCGACGATGGTACCTACGGTGATATATCCCGTGGCGACAAAAGCGATGCCTATGAGAACAGCGATGACAGGTATGATAGACATAATGCTTTCTGTTGCAGAATATGCCAATGCCTGCAATTTGCGCAGGCGTATCAAAAAGCTCTCGTATTTTTCTACTGAATGCTCAAAATATTGGTCGAAAAATTTTTCTGCACCGTACAATTGTATGGTGTTTATGCCCATTAGTGTTTCGTTGGCGGTGTCCAGCAGCTCTGAAAAGCCTTCGCGCTCTAATGTAGATGTTTTGCGTAAAGATTTGTTGATAAGGCTGTAAATCAGGTAAAAGGCAACGCAAAGACCAACAACCACAAAGGTTTTTTGCATATGCATATTTGTTAAAAAGGCCAAAATTATGCCTATATACAGCACATTTAGAAATAGCGTGGGCATCATCGCCAGCTTTGCCTTAGCGTAATATGCGGCATCATGTATCACCTTATTTTCGATGTCGCCTATGGAATGATCTCTAAAAAAGCGATAGTCTTTGTGTAACACATTGGAAAAAAGATAGCTTCGCACCATGCCGGTGCCTATATACAACATTTTGTACCACAAAAAGTCCTGGGCCCAATCCAAAAAGAAAAACGCAATTAAAATGCCTATTATCAAGGTGATGTAAAATAGGGCGGCCTCGCCCCCTGTTGCGTTTAAATCGTCCACCAGCAGGCCTATAAGATATGGCGGCAAAAGCGAGGCCAGTATGCTTACGGCCTTTAACGCCACCGCGCCATAGCGAAAGCCAAAAAGCGGACGCAATATTAGAGAGATTTTTTTGCTAAGCTTGGGCATGGTGATACCTCCGATTTGTTAATCTGTAATGATAATATAAACCGATAGCTTTGTCAAGGAGGCAAAAGATAAAATGGGCTCGATTTTTGGGGATTTATTTAGAGTGGCTACCTTTGGTGAAAGCCACGGGTCGGCCATTGGCTGCATTATTGATGGCTGCCCTGCGGGCCTTGCCCTTGATGTGCAGGACTTCGCGGCGGATATGGCACGCCGTGCTCCTGGAAATTCGCCATATGCGTCTAAGCGCAAAGAGCCTGATGAGGTTGAAATACTTTCCGGCACCTTTGGCGGCGTTACAACCGGCGCACCAATTGCCCTTGTTATTTACAATCGCGACCAGCGGCCCGAGGACTATGACAATCTTGCGCGCGTTTTTCGCCCCGGCCATGGAGATTATACTTACACTGCAAAATACAGCATACGCGACCATCGCGGCGGCGGCAGGGCCTCGGGCCGCGAGACGGCAGCGCGCGTTGCGGCCGGTGCCGTGGCTAAAAAAATTTTGACAGAGCTTGGTGTGACAGTTGCTGCACGGGCATTGCCCATGGACTATGCTGACCTTGAGGAATGTATGGCCGCAGGTGATTCTATGGGCAGCGTAGTCGAAGGGAAAATCAGCGGACTTGCCGCGGGAATAGGTGAACCCGTTTTTGACAAGCTTTCGGCGGATTTGGCCAAGGCCCTGATGTCCATTGGTGGTGCCACCGGCATTGAATTTGGCGTGGGCTTTGCTGCCGCCAACCGCCGCGGCAGCGAAAATAACGACGGCTTTTCCTGGAAGGATGGCAAAATCTACAAAACTAGCAATAACGCGGGCGGTATAATGGCTGGCATAAGCGATGGCGATAAAATATGCTTTAAGTTGGCCTTTAAGCCACCTTCATCCATTGCCTTGCCGCAAAGCACGGCCAATATGGACGGTGACAATGTGGAAATTAGCATAAAAGGTCGTCATGACGCTGTAATAGCACCGCGCGCATGTGTTGTGGCGGAAGCTATGGCCGCCATTGTGCTTGTTAACCATATTTTTCGCAGCCTTACGGATACCATGCATCAGGTAAAGAAAGCATATAAAAAGGGCTTACCACATCAACGGTAAGCCCTTTTAGTTAGCTAGTTTAAGCCTATTAATTTTGCCATTTCAACAATAGATTGTCTTGAAACTTTTTTGCCCTTATATTCCACAAGCTCTTCCATGCTGCCTGTGAAAATGTCGGCGGGCTCATATTTCTTTAAAATAATTCTGCCTTCGTCAACAAAAATTTCCAAAGCGTCACGCACATCAATATGTAGAACTTTTCTAAGCTCTATTGGTAGAACAATGCGCCCTAGTTCATCAACTTTTCTTACAATGCCGGTAGATTTCATTTGTTAATTTCCTCCTCATAAATTGTTTTAATTTGAAAAAACTACATCTTTTTTCTTGTTATGGAAATAGTATATAATAACTTGAAATTAATGTCAAGTGTTGTAACAAAAAAGTAATAAAACGATAATTTTGACAAATAATGTAAGTAATGTCAAAATATCTCTAGCATCAGTATATTGTGCCAAGCATAGGCTTGTAAAAAGCTTTTGCTAGGGGGCAAGCTATGCTTAACTATCTTTGGGCAGCAATGATATTGATAGGCATTGTGGTAAGTGTTTTAACAGGAAATTTAGAGGCCGTAACACCCGCCGCGCTGGATTCTGCAACAGAAGCGGTTACGGTGGGCATAACAATGCTGGGCATAATGGCCATGTGGACGGGCCTAATGCGCGTGGCCGAAAATTCTGGCATGATAGTGGCCATTACAAAGCGTATGGGGCCGCTGCTTCGGTTTTTATTTCCGGACCTTGCACCCGGCAGCCGTGCGCTTACATATATTTCTACCAACCTCATCGCCAATGTGCTGGGCCTTGGCTGGGCCGCAACACCTGCGGGCCTAAAAGCCATGGAAGAGCTGCAAAAGATAAATCCCGAGGAAAAAACGGCCTCAAAAGAAATGTGCATGTTTATGATAGTTAACATGTCCAGTCTGCAAATTGTTACCATTTCGGTGTTGGCATATCGCGCTCAATACGATTCTGCCAGTCCATCAGAAATCATTGGTCCCGGGCTTTTGGCCACGCTAATTTCAACCATCTTTGCGGTGGCCTACACGAAATTTATGGAGCGGCGGGTGTTTAAGTCATGAACATTGTGCTGTTTATCTCCGACCTGATGATACCGCTAACCATAGTCATCATCGTAGCTTACGGCCTGTTGAAAAAAAGCAATGTCTACGACAGCTTTCTGGACGGTGCCATGGATGGCATGAAAATTACCTTTAACATCCTGCCAACGCTGGTGGGGCTTATGGTGGCTGTTGGCGTGCTTCGCGCGTCAGGCACGCTGGACATTTTGGCGGGCTTTTTGGCGCCCGTTACGCGCCTCATCGGCTTCCCCGAAGAGGCATTGCCACTAACGCTGATGCGCTTGGTATCATCCTCGGCTGCTACGGGACTACAGCTGGATGTTTATGCCAACTATGGGCCGGACAGCTTCATAGGACGTTTTGTGTCCGTTATGATGTCCTCGACAGAGACTGTTTTCTACACCTTTAGCGTCTATTTTCTCCATGTGGGCATTACAAAAACGCGATACACCCTATCGGGTGCCATCTTCGCCAATATCGTCAGCATCGCCGCGTCACTAATTGTGACGATACTAGTTTTTGGCAGGTAAGAATTGTAATACGACATGCTGTTGTCATATTTTTATGGTATAATATCCATAAAAATGGAGGATACAACATGCAGGAATTTCTCCAATATCTTATCGAGGAAGGAAAAAAACAATTATATATTGATGCCAGTAGGAAGTTGTTGGACAGTTTCTATGACATGATAGGGGGCAACCCGCCCACTTCCCATGCAATTGATGCGTTCGTCAGAAAAAGGTGGTGTGGTTTTGTAAGCAAGGACAGAGCTACTTACCAAATGCTTAATGACTACGCCGACTTTTGCGAAACAGGAGAACCTTTGCTTACAAGCGCTTTTCGGGAGCATATCAGAGAAACCTTTGAAGGAGAGGCGCGAAAGGCAATGAAGGCCTATAAGAATAGCATGGCCTATATCCCAAAAGACACAAAAATTGACGCAATTTTTCTTGGTGGGCTGACAAATGACGAGTTTGTGACGGCTTTTAGAGCCTTGCAGAAGCTTGTATATGCCATATATGGTGATGTTGAGAGGGGATCGCCCTTTGAATGGGGCTGGCTCGACTGGAAATCCATTACAGCGGAAGGCATTAATAATAATCGTGTTATAATGACTTTGGATGCTTTGGTAGGCAGCAGCCATCTAGACAGTGGTGTGATGGTTGTGGATAAAAAGCATTTTGGCGCACACGCTATTTGCAAGCCAATTGCAAAAGCAAAGCTAATGCTTAAAGGGCTTATGAAAATGGGATTGCACATAGAAGAGCTGGATAACAAAAAATCCTCTACTTTCACTGTGTCATATCCTTATACTCCAAACCTAATCACCGCTCTATTCTCCTATTTTAAGAACAGGCAAAGTGATTATAATAATCACATTCGTATTTTCTCGTATCGCTTTGTTGAGGCCCCAGCCGCGCAGACCCGAGAAACCTTCTTCCTAGCCAAAACTGATGGCGAACCCGAGCAATTGCGCGAAATTTATTACTGGCTTTACGATGAAGCTGTTAAGCATGGCTTTTCCCCTGAAGGCAATGAAAACATGGGTTGCTATTCTTATAAAAAGGATTCGAAGGAATGGCTGCTATTGGGTAATGGCTCATCATATCATGAGGATGATTTTTTACATAGTCCCAATTATGCCCTGGCGGCAAAAGCGCGCTTTTATCATGTTTTTCAAACTCATCCCGAAAAAATGGACAAGCTGAAGAAAAGATTTCCTGATTCATTTGGACGTCCATGGACACAATGCTATAAATGCAAAGCCAAATGGGATGGCTGCAAATATCGTGTCATCTTCAAGCAAGTCAGCCAAGATTATTACCACTGCGGCCGTCATCATCATCTCTATTTCCACGACCCAACCCTTGAAGATGTGAAAGCAATTCTTGAGCTGTATAAATTAGAAAACAATATAAAATCGTATACATAAGATGGGAGAGGCTTTATGGACGAAAGAATTAGATGCTCTTGGGCGGGCGAAGACCCTATATATGTGGACTATCACGACAACGAATGGGGCCGCCCCGTGCATGATGACGGCAAGCTGTTTGAAATGCTGATTTTGGAAGGTATGCAGGCGGGCCTTTCGTGGATAACGGTGCTTAAAAAGCGGGAGAATTTTCGCGCGGCCTTTGATGGCTTTGACCCTAAGAAGATTGTGATGTACGATGACGTAAAGGTTGCAGAGCTTATGGCAAACGAGGGCATAATACGCAACCGCCTGAAAATTAACGGCGCGATAATTAATGCCAGGCTATTTCTTGAGGTTGTCGAGAAGCACGGCAGCTTCGACAAGTTTATCTGGAGCTATGTGGACTATAAGCCGATTATAGGCCGGCCGGAGAAGCTTGAGGATATACCCGCAACCACGCCTCTTTCTGATAAAATTAGCAAGGATCTCAAGAAGATGGGCTTTAAATTTGTGGGGTCTACCATAATTTATGCGTATATGCAGGCAACAGGGATGGTTAATGACCATATGACCAATTGCTTTCTCTGCGATCTTTCGTAGGGGCGGCTTATAGTGAGAACAGGCCCTAGTCTGTAATAGGGTTTGCAGCAAAATTAATAACATGCATAGAGGTTGGTCAACTGCATTGCTTCGACCATGGACAGCATCGTGGTTCAACTAATAAAGCGCAACGTTCAATTGTCATTGCGAGGCCAATGGTAGTACAAAGGCCAATGCAGTCCAAGGCCGAAGCAATCCAGCTAACAGCAAATAGAATTTATGTTATTAATTTTGCTGCAAGCCTAATGGCTATTTATTGGAAATCCTGTAAATACGTGCTTCATAGGGCGCAAGGGTTTGTGAATTGCTTTCATAATTTGATAAAACCAGCTGATATCCCGCTTTCGCGCGGGATTTTCCTTTGGGGGCCTCGCATAAATTACATTCTACAAAGAAAATATCACTATCCAGCTTGCGATAATAGGCAAAATAGTCCTTGGTTTTGACGTTCACAAACTCTGCTTCGCCGTAAACAAAAGCGGGGCTTTTTTTGCGCAGGGCGATGAGGGATTTGTAAAAGCCGTGGACAGAATCGGCATAGGCATTATTATCCCATTTCATGGGAAGTCTTGCGTGGTCACGGCTGCCGGCAAGCACCCGGGCAAAGGCCGCCGCCTCGCCAATTTGCGGCGCAAGTTCGTTATAAAGTCCGATGCTTTCCACATCGCGAAATTTGCTGATGTTGGTGAAATTGTGGTTTGCGGCACCAAGTTCCTGCCCCTGGAAAATAAAGGGCGTAGCCCGTGACGTAAGCTGTATCACGGCCAAAAGCTTGGCCAAAGGCTCGTGAAAAGCGGCATCAGGATTGATTTTTGACACCATACGCGGGTTGTCATGGTTTTCAAAATACAATGACATCCAGCTATGGCCCACGAAGTTTTGCGTCCAATCTATTAGGTAAGCCTTGAGATAATTGAGGTCGTAGCGATAGTCATCAAAGCGGGTTTTGCCGGGGTTTTCAAGATGGTCAAAGCTGAAAATCATATCAAGCTCGCTGCGGTAGTCCGCCGTTAACAGTTTTGCCATCTCCATGCCAACCCCCGGCGTTTCGCCCACGGAAAAGGCATCATAGGGGGCGAATGCCTCGCGGCGAAGCTTGCGCAGATATTCGTGCAGACGCGGCCCGTAAAAATAATGCTCTATGCCATAATATCCCATAAGTGCGCCAATTGTGGGATGGCCCTGTGGCAAGCCCTGCTTCTTGCTGATGTAGTTGATGACATCAAGGCGAAAGCCGTCCACGCCCTTTTCATGCCACCAGCGCACCATTTCGGCGATATCGCGGCGCAGTCCCTCGTTTTCCCAATTTAAGTCAATTTGCTTTTTGGAAAAGAGGTGCAATGCCCAAATGTCTTGTTCTTCGTAGTAATTCCACGCGCTGCCGCTGAAAAAGGACGTCCAGTTGTTGGGCGGGGTGTCCTTTGGGGACTTTGCAAAGATATAGTAATCACGATATTTGGAATTTGGATTGGCCAATGCTTCTTGAAACCAACGATGCTCGTCGGATGTATGGTTAACCACCAAATCCATAATAAGTCTCATGTCACGGCGGCGTATTTCTTCCAGCAGCCGGTCGAAATCTTCCATGGTGCCGTATTCGGCCATAATGGCGAAATAATCGCGGATGTCGTAGCCATTGTCGTCGTTTGGCGAATCATACACAGGGGATAGCCAAATGGCGTCAACGCCTAGGTCTTGGAGATAGTCCAGCTTGTCGATGATGCCGCCAATATCGCCCATGCCATCGCCGTTGCTGTCGTTAAAGCTACGAGGATAAATTTGGTAAAACACGGCCTCTTTCCACCATTTGCGGGCAATTTCATTGCTGTCATGGGTCTTTGGCGCATCGGGTTCGCTGTTAAGCAAATCTATCAGCGTCTGGAAAAAACCCGTATCAAGCTGCTTTTGTACAAAGCGCGCAACTGTTTTTAGCCGCAAGTTGCCCACGATGGGATTTGTGACCAGCTTTTCGCTTTTGCCCATCTGCAACAACAGCTTTGCCACAACATCATGGCCGATGGGGTGGGCGTAAACTTCCCGTATCTTGCTTTCAAATGTAATCATGAAATTTCGCCTTTCTCGCGCAGTTTCGCGATAATTTCGCCATGGGCGTCCTCGTCAATGCGGTATTTGGCGCGGTAAATTAGATAGCCCACCAAGATGCACAGCAGGGGCACTATAAACATGGCGATGCGGAAGGTCAGCAAACCCCCTTCCGTCATGGCCTCGCCGGGTTGTATGTATTGCATCCCCGAAATGATAATGGTTGCGCCCACAATGCCGCTGGCCAGTGCCCCCGCAAGCTTGTAAATGAAGGGTTGCAGCGAAAAAGTGATGCTGTCGTTGCGCTTGCCCATTTTTAGATGGCCATAATCCACTGTGTCCGCCAAAAACAGCAGCATTATCAGCTGTATACCCGCCTGACCCACGAAGATTAACACGCCGCCGATGCCGATAAACAGCATGGTGTCCACGGGCGCGAAGAAGAAGACGAGATAACCTGCCACGACAAGCACCGTGGCCACAAGGTAAATGCGGCCGCGCTTCATGCGTTTGCTGGCCAAAGGAAACAGCAGCAGCGAAGCAATTTGCGAGATGCCGAGGATGACGGCGAAGATGGAATACATCTCAATGTCGCCGTAAACATATTCAAA
>WQVI01000018.1 GCA_009781625.1 Defluviitaleaceae bacterium
CAAGGAGAAGGCAAATGAGCACACAAGACAGAAAATACAATTTTAGACAAATAGAGCAAAAATGGCGTAAAAACTGGGAAGAGCGGCCCATAAACACCGACCATACCCGCCCCAAATTTTATTGCCTGGACATGTTTCCATATCCATCGGGTGACGGTCTGCATATGGGCCATTGGCGCAGCTATGTCATCAGCGATGTATTGGCGCGCTACAAGCTGCTTCAAGGGCATTACGTAATCCACCCCATGGGCTTTGATGCCTTTGGTCTGCCTGCTGAAAATTTTGCGATACAAAACAATGTGCATCCCGAAAAGGCCGTGAAGGACAGTAGCGCCAAGTTTAAAAAGCAGCTAATGGACATTTGTGCCATGTATGATTGGGATTTAGAGCTTACCACAACAGACCCCGCCTTCTACAAATGGACACAATGGATTTTTGTGCAGATGTTTAAAAAGGGGCTTGCATACGAAAAAGAAATGCCGCTAAACTGGTGCCCGGCCTGTAAAGTGGTGCTTGCCAACGAAGAGGCCGCCGGCGGCGAATGCGAGCGTTGCGGCGCACCACCCGAAAAGAAAAACCTGCGCCAATGGATGCTGAAAATTACAGAATACGCCGAAAGGCTGCTTGTGGACTTGGACAAGCTAAATTGGCCCGACAAAGTAAAAAAAATGCAGGCGGACTGGATTGGAAAATCCTATGGTGCGAAAATAGATTTTGCCGTTAATGGCCGTGATGAAAAAATTACGGTGTTTACAACACGCCCGGACACACTTTATGGCGCGACATTTATGGTGTTAGCACCGGAGCACGCGCTGGTTGCAACCCTGACGACGGACGACCGCCGCGCTGATGTGGAGAAATACGTGCAAGACGCCGGCACCATGTCCAATGTGGATAGGATGGCGAAAAAGGATAAAACAGGCGTTTTCACAGGGTCTTACGCCACAAACCCCTTAAGCGGCGAAAAGCTGGAAATTTGGATTTCGGATTATGTTTTGGCGGACTACGGCACAGGTGCCATCATGTGCGTACCCGGCCATGACGAAAGAGATTTTGAATTTGCAACCAAGTTTGGTCTGCCTATTTTACAAGTTATCTCGCCTGATGGCGAATTGCATCAGCTTGACGAGGCCTACACCGGCGATGGTGTTATGGTAAATTCTGGGCAGTTTAATGGACTACCCGCCGAAGACGGCAAAGAAGCCGTTGCAAACCACCTGGCCAACCTTGGCATAGGTGAAAAAAACACAAACTACAAGCTGCGCGACTGGGTTTTCTCCCGCCAGCGTTATTGGGGCGAGCCCATTCCTCTCATACATTGTCAAAAATGCGGCGTGGTGCCCGTCCCCGAAAGCGACCTGCCCGTAACACTGCCTCATGTGGACTCTTATCAGCCCACAGAAACAGGAGAATCCCCTCTGGCCCTTATTGATGCCTGGGTTAACACCATCTGCCCAACCTGCGGCGGTGCCGCCAAGCGCGAAACCAACACCATGCCCCAATGGGCGGGGTCTTCTTGGTATTTCCTGCGCTATGTGGACGTAAACAACGATGCAGGGCTTATCAGCAAAGAGGCCATGGAAAAATTCTTGCCAGTGGACTATTACGTGGGCGGCATAGAGCACGCCGTACTACATCTGCTGTACGCACGCTTTTACACAAAATTCCTTTACGACATTGGCGTTGTAAACTTTGAAGAGCCTTTCACCCAGCTGTTTAACCAAGGCATGATAAACCGCTTTGGCATGAAGATGTCAAAATCCAAAGGCAACGGTGTTTCGCCCGATGAAGTAACGAGCAAATACGGTTGTGATGCGCTTCGCCTGTACATCCTCTTCATGGGCCCGCCGGAGCTGGACGTGGACTGGAATGACAGTGGCATAGAGGGCGTTTTCCGCTTCCTCAACAAAGCATGGCGGCTTGTCACCGAAAACGTGGGCAAAGCCGTAAAATCAACGCCAACCCACGAGCAAGCCCGCCATAAAATGATTCATGATATCACCGCCCGCATGGAAAACCTGTCCCTAAACACTGTGGTTTCAGGCTTTATGGAGCATACAAACAAGCTGTCCGACATAGCGCGCCAAGACGGCATTGACGCTGACACCTTGCGCAGCCTCATTGTCCTTTTGGCACCTTTCGCGCCCAATATCGCAGAAGAGCTTTGGGAAATTTGTGGCCACACCACATCCGTCTTTGATGAAGGCTGGCCGCAATACGACAAGGCCAAAATGGCGGAAGACACCATCACCATTGTTGTGCAAATGAACGGCAAACTGCGTGAAAACATACAAATGGCGGCAGACGCTTCCAAAGAAGACATCATTGCCGCCGCAAAGGCTTCTGTTGCCACCCGCTTAAAAGGCCTAATCATTGTAAAAGAGATTTTCGTACCGGGCAAACTGGTTAATTTTGTAGTAAAGTAACAAACCTAAAACCTTAAACCACGGAAAGCACAGAAGGACACGGAAAAACCTTGAACAAAGGGGTCTTTCCGTGTCCTTCTGTGCTTTCCGTGGTTATAAAAAATAAACTGCATCAGGCTAATTCCGCGGCATCTTGCTATTCATCTTCTTAATTTGCGCCTTCCATACTATATAGTTAACCGTGCATATAATCCCATAGAATACCACGAAAAACACAATGTATGTCAAGACTCCCCCAACATTACGCGGCATCCAATGCAGGATGTAAGAAGACGGCAGCATCACAGCCGAAAGCGCGATAAAATAAAGCCCTGTCTGTTTTGCACTGCTCCATTTTTCCACTTCCCAAATTAGCGACGCCGCACCGGCCACCGCACCCTGAAGCCCGGCCAGAAGCACCTGAAGCACCACCCCATTAATTTCTCCGCCAACTTGCTCCGCAAAAGCCGGTACCACAGGATGATAATATCCATCACCTATAGCCACCGAAATTATCACCGTAACAATAAAGCTTATACCTATCGCAAGCAGCATGGCCAAAAATCCACGTCTAACAGCTTGTTTCAACATAACAGTCATCACCTCATAATCCCAAAATCTTTTTAATTTTTGTAACATAGCGCCTCGAAACATATGTCACGCTGCCATCCAAAAACCGCACGCCAATTCTGCCGCTAAAACTTAGGTCAAAATCCCTCACCTTTTGCAAATTCACAATTTCCGAATTACAAGTACGCACAAATTTGTTGCTTGGCAAACGCTCTTCCAGTTCATACAAACGCAGTTTTGATATGTATTCACCATCATCTGTAACAATAAAAACCTTTTGCATCGCCGCATAAATGCGTATAATTTCTTCAACGCCAAGGGCAGTCGCGCGGTCATCCTTAAAACCAACAACCACATGCAAATTTTGCCTGGATAAATTCTTAAACAGCTCGTTAACTTCGTCATCTATCTCTTTGGCAATAATCAACACCGCAGTTTCATCGCACTGGGGGTCAATTTTTATTTCAACCTTCATCCCATCACCTCCCCATAACTATCCTAAGTATACACACCAAAAAGACCACCCGCAACATTTTATCTACAGGTGGTCGTTATTTAGCTATGAATGGATTTTATATCAAAAACAAGCCATTGGCAATGTTAAGCAAGATAACCGCGCTGATAGCCCCCTGAAACAACCGCTTCACCATCTTCTCGCTAAAAATTTTGCTTAACCTGGCACCCACAAGACCGCCCACCGCTGCCGCTACAATCACAAAAGGCAATATGGACAGGTCAAAATAAAGATAGCCCACGGTGGCACCAAGGGTGACAATGCGCGACAGGTGCGAAAAGAAGATAATGACAATAGAGTAAGCCGTGGCATCCTTGATGCTAAGGCCAAAAAATATCATAAGCAGCGGCACATTTATGGGCCCGCCGCCTATGCCTAAAAACGCGGCAATGCTGCCCAAAAGCACCCCAAGCGCAACGCAATACGCCTTGTTTTTCAACTCATATCGCAAATTGTTTTTAGACGTTAATATCAAAGACAAGCTAAGCACAATTATCGTCGCAACTATCTGCACATATTGCACCATCGCTTCCGCCGCAAATATGGATAAAAGATGCTCCAACAGCAAATTGCCCAGCGTCCCGCCAATCACGGCTCCCAGCGAAACAAACAGGGCGATTTTCACATCAATTTTCGTGCCATCACGCACTTTCTTTATGGTAGACACCACCGCCATAGCCAATATGGCACTGCTGGAGAAAAAGGCGATATCAAGCACATAGTGATATCCAATAGCATCAAAAATAGGCCGTATAAACACGCCGCCCCCAAGGCCTACAATAGCACCCAGCACACATGCAAAAAAGATAACAATAAAATAAATTATGCCCATTACCATGCCGCTATCGCCCCATCACATCGAGATTCCGTCCCACCCGCAAGCACGCCCGTATCAGGGTTGCGCCAAATTATCTGCCCGCGCCCAAAGCCGCCGGAATCCAGCGGCATTTGTATCTGATGCCCAAGGTTTGCAAGCTCTGCCGCGATATGGCGCGGAAAACCATGTTCCACGTGGAACATTTTGTCGGAAATCCATTGCCACCTGGGCGCATCCAAGGCCATTTGCGGGTTTAGGCCAAAATCAATGCTGTTCATAACAACTTGCACATGGCCCTGGGGCTGCATATAGCCGCCCATGACGCCAAAGGGCCCCACAGCGTGGCCGTTTTTCGTCACAAAGCCGGGTATAATGGTGTGGTAGGTACGTTTGCCACCCGCAAGGGCATTGGCATGGGCAGGGTTAAGGCTAAAATCCGCCCCGCGGTTTTGCAGGGCGATGCCCGTGCCCGGCACCACAATGCCAGAACCAAAGCCCATATAGTTGCTTTGTATGTAGGACACCATATTGCCTTCGCCGTCTGCTGTAGCCAGATAAACCGTGCCGCCGGCATTTGGCGCGATAGGCGCGGGCTGCATGGCGGTTTTGCCGATGCGGCTGCGTAGCAAGTCCGCATATTTTTCGCTAAGAAGCTCTTCCACAGGTATTTGCATATGGGCTGGGTCTGTAATAAATTCTTTGCCCACGGTAAAGGCCAGTTTCATAGCCTCAAATTGACGGTGATATGTTGATATTGCGTCTCTTTCAGCAAAATCGTAACCTTTTAGGACATTTAGCGCCATAAGGGCCACAAGGCCTTGGCCATTGGGCGGCATCTCCCACACATCGTATCCGCGATAGTTTGTGGATATTGGCGCAACCCAAGTTGGCTGATATTCTTCTAAATCCGCTTTGGTCAAAAAACCGCCTGTCTTCGCTGAAAACGCAGCTATTTCGTCAGCCAAGGCACCTCTGTAAAAGCTTTCAGCACTTGTCTTGCCAATTTCCAAAAGGGTTTGTCCATGGCCGACCGACGACCAAATTTCACCTGCCTCGGGCGCTTTGCCATCAGGCGCAAATATGTCAAACCATGGGGCAAATTCCGGCCCTTCTTGCCTTTTGTATGCTTGATAAGCTATTTTCCAATATTTAGCGACAATAGGGGATATCGGATGCCCATTTTTTGCGTATTCCACAGCCGGGGCCAGGCATTCTGCCAAATCCAACGCACCAAAGCGTTGCGAAAGAGCCGCCCAAGCAGCGGGAACACCCGGCACAGTAACGGGCAGCCAGCCCATCTTGGGCATCTCGTCATGCCCTCTCGCCTTTACGGCATCAATACTGATGCTTTCGGGTGCCACGCCGGAGCTATTAAGGCCGTGAATTTCACCCTTCATCCACACAATGGCAAAGGCATCGCCGCCAATGCCATTGGATGTGGGCTCTGTAACCGCAAGGCACGCGGCGGCGGCAATGGCCGCATCTACGGCGTTTCCGCCCTTCTTTATCATCTCCAGCCCCGCCTGAGCCGCCAGCGGCTGGGACGTAGCCACCATGCCCTTTTGGGCATAATGCACGGTACGCACCGAAGAATAAGGATTATAATTTGAATTAAATTTCATATGTTTTCGCCTCGCTGGATAAAATTATTTGACATGCTATTTTCGCGGTGTTATAATATACGTCTACCCTTATATAGAAGGAGGTTGGGCGTTTATGAAGCTTATTGTTGCAGTTTGTGAAGGTTGGGGCATTGGCAAAGATGGCACCCAGCCCTTTTTCATCCCCGAGGATTTAAAATACTTCAAAGACAAAACCCTGGGCAAAGTTGTTGTTGTAGGAAGGGTGACGTTTTTAGCACTTCCCGGGGCCGCGCCATTAAAAGGGCGCACCAACATTGTTTTAACAAGAAACAAAAGCTTTGATGCCGGCGGCGCAGCCATCTGCACTTCTTCGGAAGAACTGCTTCAACATTTATCAAATTATAGCTCTGACGATATTTTTGTAATTGGCGGCCGCCAAATCTACGACCTTTTGCTTCCATATTGTGATACTGCATATGTTACAAAAATCTTCGCAAAAGCGGAAACCGACTGCTTCTTCCCAAATATAGATGAAATGAGCAATTGGCAGCTACACGATAAATCCGATATAAAAAACCATGATGGCATCAATTTTTGTTTTTATGAATACAGAAACACCTCAACCCAGCCTCGTTTCACCTAGATATTAAACAGGCTCTTACACCAGATACAATTCCCGTATGCGTTGCACCTCTTCGGCCGTTATACCCAGTCCATGTTCTATATAGCTCTCAAAATCTCCATATTCCTCTTCGATAATGGCAAAGGCCGTGTCAAGATATTCACGCTTTAGGCCATATATCGTGGATAGCGCCTCAAGCTGACTTTCACCAAGGCCCAACGCGCGGTACTTCTCAATCACTTGGGCATTCGCCTCTTTGCGCTCTTCTATGGTTTTAAGATAGTCTACATAGATATCTTCGTCTGAAACGCCCAAAATTTTCAATACTATGGCCGCAGCAAAGCCTGTTCTGTCCTTTCCGGCGGCACAATGGAATAATATAGCGCCCTCTGCCTTCGCACAAGCACGCAAAAAGTCCCCAAAGCCCTTCTTTGATGACGACATGCGTATAAAACCTCTGTAATCGTTTATCATGGTTGTTTCAGCGGTATCGCTGCTTAAGGCCGCAGCCCATTGCATTGTATCCGCCCAATTTATCACCTTATCCGCCATAACATCAAGATTGGTATACATCGCCCCATCAATTTCATCAACAGGTGCTTCCGACGTTTCTATGACAGAGCGAAAGTCCACAATCAGCGTAACCCCACGTCCTTTCAGCATCTCTATTTCTTCAGCCAAAAGGCCAACAGGCTCTGCGCTGCGTAAAAGTCGCCCCTCACGCACCTTTTTGCCATCCGCCGCCGCAAGGCCGCCCAAATCTCTAAAATTTATCAACTTCTTCATCTTTACCTCGCTATTTTATAAAATGTCACTGCACATCAAGCCCTTTTGTTTCCTTAAATTTAAAGGCCCAATCGCCATTTTCATTTCTGGCGTTAACGCCTTCAACAGTTGATTCTTTCGTAATCACAAACCCAAGGGATTCATATAGTGCAATAGCGTTTTCATTCCATTTTGTGACGGTTAGCTTTATAGTTGCATCTCCACGATTTTGCATATAATTGATTGCAAATTCCGTTAGCTTTCGGCCATATCCCTTTCGCTGATGCTTTAGACTGACAGCCACATTTTTGATATCGGTTTCAGAGCATGTAACAGCACAAATTATCTCATCATCGTCCAACAAGAGAAAAGTGTTTTCCTTTAGCTCCGTTGGCTCATCAAGGCTATAGCTATGTTTTTCATAAGGCCGTATATCCAATGCCTTTCGCATTTCATAAAAACAGTCATCCATTAATTTTTTGTACTGTTCATAATATTTCTCCTCAAACGGAACAAGCGGCAAGGTCGATGCCACTGCACCGCCTTTATACTCCATCTCATACATGTTCCACTTTACTATATACTCGTTCTCCATTTTGTCTCCCAAATTTATTAATTCTTGTACATTATTTCACCAAATCAAGCAATATTTCCACCCGCGCCGTCATTTTAGGGTCTACTACCTGACAAATCCTTACATCGCCGGCAAGTGAGATTAGCATGGTAGCATCAGCCAATGTCATACCCTGAGACACAAGGTATTTTGCCATGTTTTCCGTGGCCATTACCACCGCCACGTCTAAGTCTTCATGAGACGCAAGGGTCATTATATGAGTATCATTGCGCAGCATAGGCGTGGGCAAGCCCGCGTTTTTCAGTACATCCACAGTAACAGTAACACGACCGGCCACTTCCAGCCCGCTTACGCCAATTTCACCGTCGCCCATAGCCGCGTGCAAATCACCCATTGCCAAAAGCGCCCCGGGCACATTAACAGGCAACATCAAGGTGATGCCTTCTGTTATCTTCTTGCAATCCAAATTTCCGCCGTGATGGCAAGGCACCCCGCAGGAAATCGCACCCTCGGCAGGTGCAACGCCAATAACCCCAATCATCTTATTGACAGGAAAAGAAATTTTATCAGAAAAAATAACCTTCCCATCCACAATAGGCATTATTTTTATATGGGCCTTATCAAACATATGGCCCAACACGCCCATATCCTTGCCGCAAACCGCAACGCCCACATCCGCTATCTCAATTTTCTCAATTGTAACCGAAAGCACGTCACCCACCTCGGCCCCTTCCACGTATAGCGGCCCCGTGGCTGGGTTTATACGGTTCCAATCCAGGCCCTCAAAGGTGTCAGTCTCAGATGTTATCTGGTCTGAAAAGGCATCGCAAGTTTCAAAAACCACACGGCTGCCGGACGCAACCCGCAGCGCAGGCGCATTGGCGGCGCTCATGGCGTATATCACATTGTCCTTGGTTATTATGTTCATGGTTTTACCTCCCCGTATGCTCAAAAAGCTCCAGCCTTTCGCCGTCAGGCCCCTCAAAAAAGGTATGCCTTATGCCGCCAAGGATATCCCTGGAAATTATACCATCTGCATCTATAGCAATGCCATTTTCTTTAAAGCGCGCAATTGCGGCATCTATATCATCAACTTCCATAGCAATATGGTCCACCACACCCGCAGAGCGCGTCACATCCTTTTGCTCTATCAATTCAATTAAACAAGTACCCGCGCTTAAAAAAGCAAGCTCAACATGTATGCTCTCCCTATTATCCAGCGTAAATCCCAGTCGCTTGTAAAAGTCTATAGACCTCTCCATATCCTTCACAAACACACCAATATGTGACAATCCCTTAACGATACCCTTTCCCATGCAATTTCCTCCTCATTCAATAAAATTTACTCTAATTTTATCACAACAGGGCCATAAATGAAACAGCCGTTTTGTTTTTGCACACAAAAAATCCCCTGTTGTGAGGGGATTATCGTTTTAAGCGGGTGATGGGAATCGAACCCACGCATTCAGCTTGGAAGGCTGATGTTCTAGCCATTGAACCACACCCGCAAAAGGTTAAAAAAGTGCCCGGAGACGGAATTGAACCGCCGACACGTGGATTTTCAGTCCACTGCTCTACCATCTGAGCTATCCGGGCAAATTTACGACAATGACGATTATATATCATTTTGCCATCCGTGTCAATACCAAAAATGAAAAAAGTTTTGCATAAACTTTCTGCTCACTGCAAAATTTGTCATATATTGAATCAAATATTTTTATCACAAATGTCCTTAGTTGCTATAAAACGCCATAGCCGCGCCTTGTCTTCTTCGCTTGCGTAGTCAATCCCTATGCGCGGGGTGGTGGTATACGGCATCTGCGGGCCATCTTCCAGCCAAAGACGGTCAGAATTTATAAAGTCTTCCCTGTTAAAAGCCATATCAATTTGCAAAGCCTTTGTTAGGCGTCCCGGCCCTGAAATGCCATCTAAGCCGCGTATCAGCACGGCTTCCGGCTGCTCGGCATCTGCCGCCACAACATTTAGCAAGTGATGTATGCCATAGCACAGATAGACGTAAGCAATGCCGCCCACCTCATACATTACGGCGGTGCGCGGTGTTTTACCGCGCCGGGCGTGGCAGGCAGTATCGCTTTCGCCCGCATAGGCTTCCGTCTCCGTTATAGCAAGGCGCATGATGTCATCGCCAATTTTGCGGCAAAGCATTTTACCAAGCAAAAGCGGCGCAAGCTGGACGGCCGGCTGTTTATAAAATTCTAAAGGTAGGCGCATGTGCTTGTCTCCTATGTTATACCAACTTGCAATCTAAATCACAGCAATAAACTTGTCTTTTTGCCGCAATGCTTCGTCAAAAAAATCTTATGTGCCTTTGGGCACACTGCGATTTTTTTGCCTTCGCCTTGCAACAAAAATCCTGCGTTTCTTACTGTGATTTAGATTGCAAGTTGGTATCAATTCACTACGGTAGTAGGTCGGCTCCAGCGAAAAACTATATCAAGGATGTTCTGTTCATCTATTCCAGCGGAAGGCCAGAAAAAGTCTTGCCTATCTTCCCATCTTCCAAAGAAAAGCTCTTCCGCGCTGGCGTGCTCTTCTTCTGTGATATATTCGCCGTTTAGCCGCCACCAAATGCCGTCATCACCTTCGCCGCGCCTCAGGGTTGTTTCAAGCACCAGCCCATCGCCATCAATTACCAGCGCAGCAATGCTATCCCACACGCCTTCATTAGAGCCCATGCCTATGCCCTGCCTATTGCCCGGCAGCGGGAAAAACCTAGTGCCATAATCGTAAAAATATTCTGCCTCTAGCCGCAGCAATGCGCCATCCCTAAAGGTGTAAACGGCAAAATAGCTGGTAAAATGGTCTCTGTCCCGCACAATAAGCTCCGGTATGCCATCACCGTCAATGTCAAACAGGATAAAAGTGCCACCCGGGCTATAGTTTGGGCTTCCCGATGGCAAGTACCCCAGCACTTGCCTTTCGTAATGCCGCAACAGGGCCCCATAGGCATCCCGCCATGCATCCCGCCGCGTTGGCGCAACAGGCTGCCAATTGGCTATAACATCGCGGATATTATCTTCCGTCACTTCGTAACGCGAAATCCGCTGCCAATCGTCTCTATTCCCAAGCATATTATAAATCCTGTCGTCATGTTCTTGCTCTGTAACTTCCGCGCCGTTTATTCTCCAAAAATACTGCCCATTTATCAAATCTTTTCCTGACGTAGACCTAAAATCCCAAGTCAAGCGATAGTCTGCCATTATCACCATCTCCAAAAAATCTTGATACGGCCAGCTTCCGCTTGTAATTATTCCTCGCCTATCGTTTGGCAGCGCAAAAAACTCCACTACAAGGTCACGCCCGTGACCTATCGGCTTCAATATGCCATCTGCAAAAGTATAGGCTACAAAGTAGGTATGGATGAATATTTCGTTTGTAATAATCAATTCAGGGATGCCATCCCCATCAATATCGTGCAGGATAAAATGTCTGCAATCGCAATCTTCCACGGCCCTCCCACAATATGATGGAAATTGTGTATATCTAAGCAAGCGATATGCATAGGCCTCTTGCCATGCTGCCATAATGGGCCGCCAGCCAAAAATTGCGTCACTGATGTTGTCTTCCACAAGCTCTTCCGGCCAAATGCCTGTTCTGTTGCCCATTTCGCCAATTATTTCATCCCGCGCCGCGTCAAATTCTGCTTCAGTGGCTTCTTTGTCGTTTATTGTCCAACCTTCAATATGCCTCATCATGTGATGCGGGCCATGTAAGGAAATTTCAGTAACCAGCGCGCCATATTCAATCGCCAATAGTAAAGTGCTCCCATAGGATTGTATAGCAATACCCTCTCTGCCGCCCTGGGGCACAAAAATGCCGCCACCGTTGGCAAAATACCCAAAGCCCCCTATTTCAACCGCCCTGCCATTTACAAAAGTATATGCGGCTTCAAACCACATACGGCGTAAAGAGCCCGCAAAATGCCCCACGATAAGCTCCGGCACACCATCGCCGTCAATATCATGCAGGAAAAACCTATCGAAATGGGTTGTTTCCGCATAATGTCGCAGCAGGGCCGCGTAGGCCTCTTGCCATGATGGCCAAGGGGGCTGCCAGTCTGATATGGCATTTTGTATGTTATCTTCGTTAATTTGAAGAGGCCACAGCATCTCTCCGCCCACAAACACCCGGCGAAAGTCTTCCTCTGAAACAATGGCATCATTTAAGTACCAATGGGTATGCTCTTGGATAACATCCTGAAATGCGTCCCAATCAACATTTTCATCATACAGCCCAAGCAAAGTGTTTACATCGACATATCTCTCACCATCAGCATCAACGATAAGGCCATCTCCGTCAATAATTATCCGCCAATGCATCACGCTGCTTATGCCAAAGCGTCCGGCAGGGCCGTTATAACTAAAAATCAGCCCCGGGCCATTGTCGGGTGCCGCCCAAGCCCTTGTGCGAGCAGCGTTTATCGTACCCGCAATCTGTATGTTCTCTCCATATTTAAGAGAAAGCACCTCGCCATTCCTAAAGGTATAAACAGCATCAAAATTACCTACGACAATCAATTCCGGCACGCCATCACCATCAATGTCATGCAAAATAAAGCTTCCGCCCAAATCCACGCGCCACTTATCATAATAATCCTGCAAAATCGCTTTATAGGCTTCCTGCCATGTTGCCGTTTGCGCAATTTCCGCGGCGGGTTCTTCCTCTATTTCCTCTATTTCCTCTATTTCGACATATTCATAATCATCATAAACCACTTCGTCTAAGGTTTCCCCGCACGCCGCAAATATAGCTATCGACAACGCCGCGACAATTAAAGCAAAAAGCGTCCTTCTCATTCTATTCTATCCTCTCTCTGCCCGCTCGCCAAAGGGCAGGTGTCACAAGGCTGCCACCCTCTTGCCGGCTTATATCTTCCATAGCCTCAACCAATTCCCACGGCCCATCTTCATATTCTTCGCCCGTAAGCACATTTACAAACCGCCAGCCATATTCCATCGGCACATCCCATTGCTCTTCAGCAAAAAGGGTTACAGCAAGGCCATAATCCGTAATATCCAGATAGCTAAGAGACCATATCGAAGCCCTCGCCGGCCTCCAATACTCCTCAATAACAATCCTTCCGGCATTATTCCTATGCAGGGCGATGCGGTCATCAAACTGCTGGACAAGCACAAAATCGCCGTCTACGTAAGCATACAGCCTGCCTCTACCTGTCCAATCATCCGGCCAGCTTACGTCGGCAACAAGTAATGTGGTGCCAACCTCTGCCACATATCCCGCCCAAAAGCGTACAGGTGTCCATTCGGGGCGTGTATCATAATTCCATGGGTCAAAATCCAGAAAATAATGAGGATAGTTGGCAACAATAAAGTCAATAAGCGTGTTTTGCGTTGCACAAAGCCAGCTATCTATGGCATCGCGAAAATTGCTTTCAGAGATAGGATGAAGATAAATCTGCGGCCCAAAGCCATCCCAGCCGCCAAATATATTTTCAAGCTGCGTGTTCCATTCTTCCCTCACTTCGTCACCTTCACGGGCATCCAGCCTAATTTCAGCAACCAAGCTCTGCCCTTGAATAACCAAATTAGCGGCAAGCCCCCATGCGTCTGATACCGAAGCCATGGTAATTCCGGGTTGGTTATCTGCCCGCGAAAAAAACAAGGCCTGAGGATGGGCAATTTCAACATCAAGCTGCACCAGCCGCCCATTTGTAAAGGTATAAGCGGCAAAATATACAATGTCATAGTGATACGTGTTTCTTATAAGCAATTCCGGCACACCATCGCCATCAATGTCGTACAGCAAAAAGCTTTTAGGCCCTGTATATCCCAATAGCAGGGCCGTGTAGGCTTCCTGCCATGTTACTGCGGGCCGCCAGCCAAAAACAATATCTTGAATATTTGCTCCCGTAATTTCATGTAGCATGATGCGCTCTTCTCTTCCGAAGGTGCGGTAAAGCTCCTCTTCCGTAGCATCATTGTCATTTATGCGCCTGTGGGTGTTTCCTTCAAAATCAGTAATACGTTCTCCACGGGCATCAATAATTAGACCGTCGCCATCCTTCACAATCCGCATATACCAGGTGTTCATAGCACTGGACGCTTCACCGCCCGCAACAAATTTGATAAGCCCGGGCCCATTGCCCGGCGGCAGCGTAACACCAGCCGTCGCCCGACGCACAAAGTCCGCTATATACACCCCTTCGCCATATTGAAGGGGTACCGGCCTGCCATCTCTAAAGCTATATGCCGCATCATAGATATCGCCGTCATATTCGCCCACAACAACCAATTCCGGTATGCCGTCCCCATCAAAATCATGCAGGAAAAAGCGCATGTCCTCGCCTTCTCCATGATATCGAAACAACACAGCCTGATAAACTTCCCGCCATGTCACAGGCACCCTTGGCTGCCATCCAAAAAGAATGTCTTGGATATTTTCTTCCGTAATTACATGGGTGGCAATGCGCTCTTCTACGCCAAGTATTCTGATAAACTCTTGCGCCGTCACTTCATCGTCTTCTATGAACCAACGCAGCCTTTCCTCTGCAAAATCAACATGGCGATATGCGTGGATATCAATAATCAGCTTGTCGTCATCCAGCATTACCCACCAATACAAGCCCCTTGCACCAAAAAGGCTGCCGGCACCGGCAATGTATGTAAGAAGCCCGGGCTCGCTGCCCGGCGGCGGATACACGCCGCCCCGTGCCGCAAGGGCAAAGCCCCCAATATATACCCCCTCGTCAAATTGAAGAGGCACCACCCTGCCGTCTCTAAAGCTATAGGCCGCATCATAGATATCGCCGTAATTCCCCGCAATTAAGTCTCCCGCAATTAACAATTCCGGTATGCCACTGCCATCAAAGTCATGCAAGAAAAAGTGCAAATTGCCGCCCTTTTCTTCATACTGCCTCAGCAGAGCCGCATAGGCTTCCTTCCATGTCACAACAACAGGTTGCGTCACAACAACAGGTTGCCGACCAAAGACAATATCACGTATATTTTCTTCGGTAATTGCATGTATCGTAATTCGCATTACGCTATCTTCATCACCCAATATATTTTCCAGTTTTGCACTATGCTCTTCTTCCGTAACTTCATCATAGTCTATGTACCAAGCAGTTTCCGGCCATGCCCAGCTAGGCCCTCTTATGCTAAGCTCGGTTGTCAGGCGTCCATTATCAATCACAATCAAATCTGTATGCCAGTGGGTTACAACAATCCCCGGTATGTTATTTTGCGGCACGAAAACGCCGTAAGGAAGGAGAGCAATAATCTCTTCGTCAATATATAGCTTAACAGCCCTGCCATCTACGAAGGTATAGGCTGCATCAAATAAAATGGCTGGAGCCGCACCGGGGTTGTGCCCAATAAGAAGCTCCGGAATGCCATCCCCATCAATGTCAAATAAAACAAATCCCCTAAAGAAATGGAGATGATCGTCGTTCGCATAGCTTCGCAACAAAGCCGCATAAGCTTCTTGCCATGGTGACATAGACCGCCAACTAAATATAACGTCACAAATATTCTCTTCGGTAATTGCATGTATCGGAATTTGGACTATGCTGTTTTCATCGCCCAATATGCTTTCTCTTTTTGCCCTATGCTCTTCTTCCGCAACTTCTTCATCGTCTATGTACCAGGCAACTTCCGGTCCCGTCCAAGATGGGCCCATACTAAGTTCAGTAACCAAGCGTCCGTTTTCAATCACCATCAAATATGTATGAAAGCCCCCTATAACAATGCCGGGCCTGTTATTTTGCGGCGCGAAAATGCCCAAGGTGCCACGAAGCTCCTCGTCAATATGTATTTCAGCCACTCTGCCATCTACGAAAGTATAAACTGCATCAAATTCAATGATTGAGAGCCCGGATGATGTAATTGGGTCGTGCCCAACAAGAAGCTCCGGAATACCGTCTCCATCAATGTCAAACAAAGCAAATACTCTAATAGAGTGGCGAGAGCCGCCATCCGCATAGCTCCGCAGCAGGGACGCATACGCTTCCTGCCATGGCTCCCCTTGCAATGTGTTGCCACCATAGGGCTCGTCACACGCAGCAAATAATAGCAGACCAACAATTATCAGCAATGTTAACAGCCTTTTCATTCGACATCCCCCTAAGAACCTGTTTACTATCTCCATTCCGCCATATTTCCGGCTTATTTTCCACATGGCCGCGTTGCGCGCTCCTAGCAGATAGTCCCGTTATATGCGTCGTCGCGCGCGCCTTGCCCTGGGAAAAAACGCTCGAAAATATAACGGAAGCGAGATAGTAAACAGGTTCTAAAACAATGGGCGGCTACAAGCCGCCCCTACGATATGCTATTCGTTATCTTCTGCCTCTACTTCCAATTCCGATTCTGCCGCAACATCTTCTTCCGATATCTTCGCCAGGCCAACAACCACAACGCCCTCGTCAAGGTCTATCAGCTTAACACCCGATGTGTTGCGCCCTGATGTGCTAATGCCAATTATAGGCGTGCGGATGATGATGCCGTTAGAATTTATAAGCATAAGCTCTTCTTTGTCGTTAACACTGGTGATGCCCGCAACTTTCCCTGTCTTTTCGCCGCATTTATAGGCGCGCATACCCTTGCCTCGTCGGCCCTTCGCGCCAAATTCATCATAAGAGGTGCATTTACCAAAGCCCTTTTCTGATACAATAAGCAGCTTCATGTCATCAGACACAATTTCAGCGCCAACAACATAGTCGCCTTCTGTCAGTTTTATAGTGCGCACGCCGGATGCCTTTCGGCCCGTTTCCCTCACCGCCGTCTCGCTAAAGCGCAGCCCTTTGCCTTCGTGGCTAACCATCATGATGTCATCCTCGCCACTGGTAAGCATGGTTTTAACAAGCTCGTCACCCTCTTTAAGGATGATGGACAATATGCCGCTCTTGTTAATATTTTCGTAGGCAGATATCGGCGTCTTCTTCACCATGCCGTTTTTTGTCACCATCGTCAAGCAGCCATTTTCATAGTTGTTAACCACAATAACGCTGGCAATTTTTTCATCAGGCGATAGCCTTAGCAGGTTTACAATGGCACTGCCTTTGGCAGAGCGTCCCGCCTCCGGTATCTGATACGCCCGCAAGCGATACGCACGTCCCGTTGTGGTGATAAAAATAATGTCATCATGGGTGCTGGCAATATAAATTTGCTTTATAATGTCCTCATCGCGGGTGGTAAGGCCCAAAACGCCTTTGCCGCCGCGCCGCTGGCTTTTGTAAGTGTCAAGGGGCAGACGCTTCACATAGTCCATATGCGTAAGGGTAATAACGCAATTTTCCTCGTCTATCAAATCTTCCAGCAAAATTTCGCCTTCATCGGGCACAATTTGCGTGCGCCTCTCATCACCATATTTGTCCCTAATAACCAAAATTTCCTCGCGGATAACGCCCAGAAGTATCTTTTCGTCGCCCAAAATGGATATCAGATATGCTATAAGCTCACGCAGGCTTTCAAATTCTTTTTCCAGACGCTCGCGCTCCAGGCCAGACAGGCTGCGCAGGCGCATTTCAACAATAGCATCAGCTTGTTCCAAACTAAAGCCAAATCTTTCTATGATAATCTCTTTAGAGCGCGAAATTTCACGGTTGCTTCTGATGATGTTAATAATTTCATCAATATGGTCTAACGCCTTCAAAAAGCCTTCCACAAGATGCTGGCGTTTTTGGGCGCGCGCAAGCTCAAACTGCGTGCGGCGCGTTACAACGTCTTTTTGATGTGCCAGATAATATGTCAGCATGTCGCGAAGGTTTAGCACCCGCGGCTCGCCTTTAACAAGCGCAAGCATATTCACACCAAAACTCTCTTGCAGCTGGGTGTATTTATACAGCAAATTAAGCACCACATGGGCGTTGGCATCCTTTTTAAGCTCTATAACAACCCGCACGCCATTGCGGTCACTTTCGTCCCTGATATCGGATATGCCCTCAATTTTCTTATCCTTAACAAGGTCCGCAATTTTTTCCTGCATCTTGCCCTTGTTAACCTGATATGGCATCTCTGTAACAACTATCATCTCGCGGCCATTGGCCATAGGCTCTATCTCACAAACAGCACGCATCACAACTTTGCCGCGCCCCGTCATGTAAGCAGACCTTATACCCGCCGTGCCCAAAATAGTGCCGCCCGTAGGAAAGTCCGGCCCTGTTATAATCTGCAAAAGCTCTACAATATCCGTTTCGCGGCCTTCGTTTATATGGTTGTCAATGATGTGTACCACAGCGTTGATACATTCGGTTAAATTATGCGGCGGTATGTTTGTCGCCATACCCACAGCAATGCCCGCAGAGCCATTAACAAGCAAATTAGGATATCTGGCAGGCAGCACCCTTGGCTCTGTAAGCTCTTCGGTATAGTTAGGCTCAAAATCCACGGTATCTTTTTCAATATCCGTCAGCATCTCCATGGATATGCGGGAAAGGCGCGCCTCTGTATATCGCGCGGCCGCAGCCTCGTCACCGTCCATAGAACCAAAGTTACCATGGCCATCCACCAGCATATAGCGCATGGAAAAGTCCTGGGCCATACGCACCAGCGTATCATAAATAGAAGCATCGCCATGGGGGTGATATTTACCCATAACATCACCCGTTATCCTTGCAGACTTCTTGTACGGCTTGCCATAATCCAGGTTAAGCTCGTTCATAGAATGCAGTATCCGCCTATGCACAGGCTTCAACCCATCGCGCACATCAGGCAACGCCCGCGCCATAATAACACTCATCGCATAGTCTATATAAGACTGCTTCATTTCCTCTTCAATTTTCACAGAAACAATTTTGTCAACATTCTGTCCTTTAAATTCATCCATTTGTCATTCGTCCCTTGTGTTCTATATTATTTAGGATTGGTAAGATATTGGCTTATACTTAGGTTCTGGGATTTCCCAGCCGCTATCTGCCACAGCTTCCAGCCATAGCTCTTGGGCTGTCAACACTTCTTTGAGGGCCTCTTCCGGGGTTTCTCCAAACGCGCTGCACCCCTGCAAATCAGGAACCGTTGCAATATAGCCTTCATCGTCTTCGCTATAAAATATGTTTATATGATATTTCAACATGCTATGCCTCCATTTCTAACGCATATTCTTTTACAGTCTTCAAAAAATCTTTAACCTGGTAGGGCTTCGCCTCACCTTTGCTGCTTTGAATATTCACAGCTCGTTTGATGCCATGGTGCAAATAAATATCATGACTGTCTTTGGCTCTATCATATCTAAATATTTAACATTTTTCTGACTATTAGAAATTGCCATGTAAAGCTTTTGCTTGTTCATACGAAATATATCTCCCCAACGCAATACACATGTTTCGACATATATCCATACACATGTCGATATATGCACTCATATGCATAGTCACATTTACCGGCGTGCGGCCTTTATATTCTTTATAGCACCCACCAAAAGCATTATATTGGCAACAGTGGCTAAGGTGCCCAATATAAAAAGAAGGAAAGGGAAAGTATAAACGGCCGCCCCGGCAAATGAAAGAATAAGCATGGCAAAAAATATAGCCAAAAAAAGGACTGCTAAATTAATTATACCAAGTACAAATAGCGCAATACTATATGCCCTTCTCGTTGCACCGCTATTTGTTGCAACAAAAACTCCGATGGCCAGAAGAAAAGGGGATGCTATCAAAAACCAGTTTACCCCCGACATTGATGCGGCAATTGCAACGGGTACAGCTATTATAGTAATTATTATTCCGGCAACCTTTATCAACCCTTTGCCTGGCAATATCAGGGCCCCGTCATCATACATCCAAATTTACCACATTGGCATAGTTAGCATAAATAAATTCCTTGCGCGGCTCTACTTTATCGCCCATCAGCTGTGTAAAGATAAGGTCAGCTTCATAGGCATCGCTTAGGTCAACCTGCTTTAAAATGCGACGCTCGGGATCCATTGTGGTGTCCCAAAGCTGGTCCGCATTCATCTCGCCCAAGCCCTTATATCGCTGCATAGATTTTACGCCATCACGCCCAATGCGCTCAAAAAGCTCTTCCAGTTCTTCGTTTCGATAAACATAGTATTGCTCTTTGCCTTTCTCCACTTTGTAAAGGGGCGGTTGGGCGATATACACATACCCTTCCTCAAGAAGCCGCGGCATGAAGCGATATAGGAAGGTAAGCAAAAGCGTGCGTATATGGCTGCCATCCACATCAGCATCCGTCATAAGAATTATCTTGTGATAGCGCAGCTTTTCAATATCAAAATCATCATGGATACCCGTGCCAAAGGCCGTTATCATAGATTTTATCTCTTCATTTGTCAATATCTTGTCCAAACGAGACTTTTCAACGTTTAGTATCTTGCCGCGCAAGGGCAAAATAGCCTGCGTCTTAGGGCTTCTTGCACCCTTAGCACTGCCCCCGGCAGAATTACCCTCAACGATATAAATTTCGCTCTTAGCGGGGTCTTTCTCGCTACAATCCGCTAATTTCCCGGGCAATCTTCCACCATCCAGCACATTTTTGCGCCGCACAAGCTCCCGCGCCTTTTTGGCCGCGTCTCTCGCCCGTTGCGCCATCAGCGATTTTTCTATGATGGTTTTTGCCACAGCAGGATTTTCGTCCAAAAAGTATGCAAAATATTCATTCATAATAGATTCTGTTGCAGTGCGCACATCCGTGTTGGTAAGCTTTGTCTTCGTCTGGCCCTCAAACTGCGGGTGCGTAAGCTTTACAGAAATAACACTGGCCAACCCTTCCCGCACGTCATCCCCCGATAAATTAGATTCATTATCTTTCAGCAAATTGTGCTTGCGGCCATAGTCATTTATCGTTTTCGTCAACGCCGCCCGAAAGCCCACAATATGCGTGCCGCCCTCGTGGGTGCGGATATTGTTTGCAAAAGCATGGGTGTTTTCCGCATAGCCATCATTATATTGCAGCGCAACTTCCACAGATATATCGTTATATTTTTTCTCCACATAAAAAACCTGCTCAAAAACAGGGTCCTTGTCCTTGTTGATATATTCCACAAACTGCTTCAAGCCACCCTCGTAATGAAAGACGCGCTCTTGCACCTTTTCACCATCACGCTCGTCCCTTAAAACAATTTTCAGGCCCTTTGTTAAAAACGCAATCTCCCTAAGGCGCGTCTTTAGCGTATCAAAATCAAACACCGTCTCTTCAAAAATGGTGTCGTCAGGCTTAAAAATTATGGTGGTGCCATGGTCATCCACATCCTCGGTCTGTGTCAGCTGCTTCGTTGTATCTCCTCGCGCAAAAGCCATTTCATATTTCTTGCCCGCCGTGCAAATTTCTACCTCAAGATATTCTGATAGGGCATTAACCACCGACGCGCCAACGCCATGCAAACCTCCGGACACCTTATACCCACTATTTTCCCCACCAAACTTGCCACCCGCGTGCAAGATAGTAAAAACTACCTCCACGGCAGGTATGCCCTTAGTGGGATGTATTCCCACAGGTATGCCGCGGCCATTGTCCTTAACACGTATAACATCGCCGGGCAATATCGCCACCTCTATAGTGTCGCATTGCCCCGCCAAGGCCTCATCCACAGCATTATCCACAATTTCATATACCAAATGGTGCAGCCCCTTGGCACACACCGTCCCTATATACATACCGGGCCGCAGCCGCACAGGCTCCAACCCTTCCAAAACCTCAATATTCTCCGCCGTATAGTCATTTACAGCCAAATTTTGCTTGTCTATCTCCATCTTCGACAATTCTCTCCTTCTCGTAGCAATTTTACTTAAAAACAACTTGTCGGTGCTAGCACCGACGTGTCGCGCGCGCTAAGGCGATTTTTAAGTTAAATTGCTATAGCATTTCTCACCGGGTTTTTCTAAACCCCCAACCCATTAATTCTACCATAAAACCAGCCTTTTATCAAGCCTTTTCGTGATTTATTTTTCATTAGGCTTCCCGCTTTGCCATATACTAGTATACAATCAAACCCACCACCCTCCGCATATATTAAACCAACGTATTTGATGATGACGGAGGGTTTATGATATACGCGCTGCAAAACCAAAATCAAAAAGAACAGGCCTGCTATGTACGTTTTTTTAATGGGGCTATAGGGCTGGATACGGCCGATATATTTGTTAATGACCAGCTTGTGGTAGAAGACTTGCGCCACGGCACTTTTTCAAACTTTCGGATGGCAAAGCCCGGCGCATACAAGGTTGAAGTGAAAATACACAGCGAAACTTCCGATACTGTTTTCACAGAGCTTGTGTCGCTCATGGAAGATACAGCCTACACCATCGTCCTCACAGGCAACGCAGACCATCTATCACTGGTGGTGGTGCCGCTGGATTTGCGCCATGACATACGCCTGCCAAACATACGCTTTGCCAACACAATGCCCTATGATAGCGTGATAGATATTGACATCAACGGCCATAGCGCCGTGGATGGGCTGATGTATCAGGAAATAAGCGATAATATCGAAATGCAGCCCGGCAACCATTATGTAACCATATACGATGCCAACAGCCAAAAAATCCTGGAAGACGGCTTTACAATAGCCGCCGGCAAAAACTATCTGGGCATTATTGTAGGCACAATAGACGAGCCCGAAAATCTGCCCGCGCTGTTTGTAGCAGAAGATATGCCGGTTTTATAGCTTTATCAAAAATGTCGGGTAAACCCGACTAAAAGTAACGGCTACAAGCCAACGCCCGGCTTGAGCCGGAATCTTTAGCCGACTTTAGTCGGCACTTCCACCTAAACAACTTGTCATAAAACAACACCTTTTCGGAATACTATTGAAACAAGTATATCTAAAGAGGTGTTGACATGAAATTAAAAAACTTTTTTGAATCTAAAGACGATGGCTCCGGCTTTGATGCCTTACGCGCCACAAAGCTGATACTTTTGGCGGCCTTGACGCTTTTAGCCATAATTTTCGCCATGCCCTCGGTACAAGTTGTCTTTGGTGCCGAAAAAAAGATGCCAATATATTCTACCCAAACCGACAAAAAGGTTGTAGCCATCACTTTTGACGCCGCATGGGGTGCTGACGACACCGACATTCTTCTGGAAATTTTAGAAGAATACGATGCTCGCGCCACTTTCTTCATATGTGGCTATTGGTTTGAAAAATACCCCGAAGATGTGAAAAAGTTTCACGCAGCAGGGCACGATATTGCAAACCACGGCGACACCCACGCCCATGTGGGCAGCCTCAGCCTTGAGAAAAACAAGGCCGAAATTATGGGTGCCCATGAAAAGGCCCACGCCCTTTTAGGAATTGAAATGGACCTATACCGCCCGCCATATGGCGAATACAACAATGACGTTATCACAGCGGCAGAGCAAACGGGCTATTTTACCATACAATGGGATGTGGACAGCCTAGATTGGAAAAAGCTAGGCGCAGACCGTATGGTCAACACTGTCCTAAATCACAAAAATCTACAAAACGGCTCAATCCTGCTGTTTCATAACGATTTACCGGAAACACCAATAGCCCTGCGCAGGATATTGTCAGAGCTTAAAAACCGCGGCTATGAATTTATCCCTGTTTCAGAGCTTATCCTTCGCGAAAACTTCAAGCTAGACCACGCAGGACGACAAATCCCCATACAATAAAAAAACAAAGCGGTTCTCTTTAAAGAGAACCGCTTTGTTTCATCAATCAACTAAAATCTCGCCAACAGCAGCCCCTCAAGGAAAAGCGAGAAGGCTCGCATGGCATCGTACATCAATCCAGGCATTGTATATTCAATATAATGGAATTCATCCAGCGGACTGTGTAGCAGACCCACTGTAAAGTAATTTGCAAAAATGGTGCCTCCGAAGTTGTCGGGATCTTCAACTCTTTCCAAGCCAAACATATTTACAACTGTATGGCCCGCCTGCACAAACACCAAATTATCACTGTGGCCAAAAACCAACAACGGTGCTTCAACAAGCTCTATATCATGCAGATATTGAACTTCGATGGCAATAGCATCCACTTGCACAGAAATTTCATTTGCAACCGGCTCTATAAGGCCCATCATAGCGGCATTGAAAACAAAATCCTCAAGATTATCCATAAGATCAAATTCCGGTGCCGCGTCCTCTAAATTAAAGCCCCACATCTCAAATAATTCAAAGACGACGTCTATCATTTCTTCTTCGTTAAGCTCCGGTGCCATGCCTGTGCCATAGATGAAATACGGTCCTTCAAACAACACATCAGCATTAGCCATGAAGATAATATTGTCTCTTTCGTCATATGTCAAAGAATCATAGTAGAAGAACGCGCCCATAAGCCCAACTTCTTCCGCGCCAAAGAAAACATAGACAATTGTGTGATAGTTGTCCATCTCTAACATGCGCTGCGCGCTTTCCAGCAGCAAAGCAGTGCCGGATGCATTATCAGAAGCTCCCGGGTAAGGCGGTGTATCATAATGCGCCCCAACAATAATCTTGCGTGCGCTGTCGCTGTAGCCCGGCACTGTTAAAATAACATTTTGGCTAAGCTGTGCCGCACGCGGCGTACCCTCGCCCAGCATCCACGGCGATGTTACACTGGCCCAGCTTGCGCCCATAACTGTCTCCAGCGCAACTATCTCGTAAAAAGAAAATTCTTGCACCTCTATGGCATCCCAATCATATCCCATTGCCAAAAGCTCTTCAACAATCCATATTGCGGCTTCCAGTTCGCGATATGTAAAAGGTGTGCGGCTATACAAATTATCGCTCATATATTCGATAAAGCCCAGGGAAATTTCTCCATGGGATAAATCTGTAGAAAATGAGGCTTCGCGCACATCTTCAAAATTTTCCCACTGCCATTGGTCTGTCCTTGATGGCTCCGCAAGGGCTTCCATGGGTATCATCGAGAATATAAGGCCAATCATTTCATAAGGCACCCAAGACATGCCATCCTCAATAAAACCGCCTACCATCTCCACTGCAAAAGTCAGGTCGTCGCCATATGGGCCAACAAGCGTTACCAGCATGTTTTCGCCGTCCCATTCCACTTCAAGGCCACGAGCATAGGCCGCCAGGCGCAATGCCACAAAAGTTTCCCCGTTTTCAACCCTTGTCGGAACTTCATCCACATAATTTGCCATTACCACCGCCGGCATAGCCATCACAAGGGCCAACACCAGCGCAATCATTGCCAATTTCATTTTTTTCATATGTATCCTCCTGTTTTTATTTATTAATCCCAAAGCGGCACAACTTCAAAGCCCATGTCTTCAAGCAGGGTAAGCACCATGCCGCCGCCGCCGCCAAGAATATGGCTTAAACCAAAGGTGAAGAAGAAGGTGGTTGGCTCTTCGGTTTCACGCAGTAGCTCTGCAATGCCATTTGCATAGATATGGCAGCGATAGTTCCACATTATGTAATGGTTGCGCTGGGTAAAGGGATTAGCATCAGAAGCCGCTTCCATCGCATCCCACGCAGCCCTAAACGCATCAATGTCGTTATTCTCATAAGCTACAATAAGGCCACCATCATCACCGTCATCGCTGCCGCCAAGGGCAGCCATCCATGTATCAAAATCAGCAAAACCAACCAGGGCATACGCTTGAATCTCCAGGGGAACATCAAAAAGAAGGCCCGCTTGACCCAAAATTTCCTCAAAGCCTATAATTGGCCTGTCATGATATTGTGCAAAAGCAGCAATATAGCCATCTACCATATGGTCCCCGATGCCTAATTCCATGCCCAAAGATGCAAGCATTATTGTTTCAATTGCAATTGTAAGCGCGATAGGGGTAAGGTTTGCAATCATTTCATATTCCAAACCAATAGCGCTAAAGCTTTCAAAATTTGTTATGAAATTTTCAAAAACATCTTCCGGCAAAACATCTTCCAAGGTAAGTCCATCCGGAAGAAATTGCATGGCACCAACAGCTTCAAGTGTCTCTTCATCTATATCCATCATTTCATTCATATCCACTTCAAACCCAAAAACATCAGCACGAGCCATGGCTTCTTCCACCATCGGATGCAACGGGAACCATTCTGGCCGCCCTGCGTGCATAGAGCCAAAGATATAAGCCACATTATCGCCATATTCTATACGGGTAAGCTTGCCATGTATTTGCGGGCGGTCCACCTGCTCCGTCGCTTCTTCAACATCCGTCGCTTCTTCAACAACTGCGGTATCAAATGCGCCAAGGGCGTATTCGTAAGGCACCCAGGATATACCATCCTCAATAAACCCGCCAACGGCCTCTACATCAACTGTCCAAACGTCGCCATAAGCACTGGTGATAACAACCAAACGGTTTTCATGGTCCCATTCCACTTCAGCGCCATGCGCATAAGCAGTCAAACGCAGCGGCACAAAAATAGTGCCATTTTCAATCCTCAATTGCACCTCATCCATAGGACGGGCCATTACCACCGCCGGCATAGCCATCACAAAGGCTAACACTAACGCAACCATTGCCAATTTCATTCTTTTCATAATTTCCTCCATTTTTGTTTTTTATCTATGTATTTTATAGCCAAATGGCCATACTACACAAATTTCACAGCAGTACCACAGGCCAGCACCTTAGATGACCCTGCAATGGATGCAATGCTGTAGCGTACACAAATAATTGCGTCTGCGCCCATTGCTTTCGCATCTTCCATCATATCCAAAGTAGCATTGGCTTGGGCTTCGTCCTGCATCCTAGAATATACGCCTACTTCGCCACCCACAAGTTTTCTTACTCCGGCCATAAAATCTTGGCCAAGGTGCTTTGTCTGTACAGCTCCACCGGTTACAAGCCCGATGGTTTCAATGTTCTTTCCGGTTATAAAATCTGTTGTATACAATTGCATGATTTTATACCTCCTTGATTTTTATTGTATTTTAATTTATTTGCATGAACCTCTTTCTTAAAACCTCGCCAACAACAGCCCCTCAAGGAAAATCGAGAAGGTGCGCATGGCATCAGCCATTTTTCCAGGCCAGTTGTATTCTATGTAATGGAAATCATCCCGCGGGCTATGCAGCAGCCTTCCCGTAAATTCAGGCATGGGATATATCTCCGCCGGAAAGTCTTCTACATTTTCCGTCCTCTCCATGCCGGATAGGTTAACAACCGTATGGCCGGCATACACAAACACCAAATGGTCAGAGCCGCCATATATGCCGCTAGGCCTTGCAATAAGCTCTATGTCATACAAATATTGAACCTCTGCGGCAATGGCATCTATCTGCTCTGTAATAGCATTGGTGGGTATTTCCAAAATCCCAAAGCGCACAGCTTCCCTAATTATCGTATCCTCATCAAACCACCAAATATCCTGCGCATCTTCCAAATCAATCTCCATGCCCATCAGCGCAAGCACTTCTATAGCAATTTCATTTAGCTCTTCTTCATCAACCCGAGGATGCGCCCCCGCACCATATAAGAAATACGGCCCCTCAAACAACACATCCGCATTAATCATCAAGACGATATTATCCCTTTCGTCATATGTCAAAGAATCATAGAAGAAATACGTACCCAAAAGCCCAACTTCTTCCGCGCCAACAAAGATGTAAACAATTGTATGATAATTGTCATGCTCCATCATGCGCTGCGCGCTTTCCAGCAGCAAAGCCGTGCCGGATGCATTGTCAGAAGCCCCCGGATAAGGCAAAGTGTCATAATGGGCAGCAACTATAATTTTACGCTCGCTTTGCCCGGGCAACGTAAGGATAACATTTTGGCTTAATTGCGATTCACGCTGTGGGATATCCCCCGCTCTCCATTCCTGCGTCACATGGCCCCAATTCATATTAAACAACGTATCCATTTCATAAACTTCCACAAAGGCAAATTCCTGCACTTCTATGGCATCCCAATCATAGCCCATCGCCAAAAGCTCTTCCACAATCCATCTTGCGGCCATTTTCTCGCGATATGAAAAGGGTGTGCGGCTATATAAATTATCATTCATAAATTCAATATGCGCCAGCGAAATTTCACCATGGGGCAAATCAGTAGATAAAACAGATTCTCTTACAAGGAAGTTCTCAAGCTGCCAATAGTCCGTCCTTGATGGCTCCGCAAGGGCCACCATGGGTATCGAAGAGAATATAAACTCCAACGTACCTTGTGGCAACCAAACCCTGTCATCCTCAATGATAAAAAATTCGCCAAAAAATGCTTCAGATATAGGAAACATATTAAAAATATCCCCAAATGGGCCCATTAGGATAACTTCCCTATTTTCATGGTTCCAATCCACTTCTAGGCCATGCGCATAGGCAGCTTCACGCACCGGCACAAAAACCTCTCCATGGGCCTCTTTTTGCGGTATATCATCCCAAGGGCTCGCCGCAACCATCACCGGCATTGCCATCACAATAACCAACACCAACGCCACCATCGCCAACTTTGTCCTCTTCATAACATACCTCCTCTTTCTTAAAGTTATAAATACAGAAATCAACGATATATCCACATAGCAGGACGGATACCAACGTTAGTCCCAAACGGCTGGCCTGCCGTCTGAATAGCACCGCTGCCGCCAATAAAGACGATACGGGCATCAGCAATGCCTGTAGTACGCGTCCACCAATAATCAATCCTCCAGCCTGCATCGAACAATTCCGGAATAAGTCGGGCAGCACGATTACTATTATACCTATCGCTTAGAATTTGGTTGCCACCAGGCAATGTCCCGCTATTTCCAAAATAATTAAGAACTTCATACGCGCTCAATAAGAAAATATTATCACGGGTATGCTCGCCGCTAGGGGTGCCCCACCAAGGATTGGGCATGGCAAAGGTAAGCTCACTTGAAATCCTTGCCCTATCTCCTTCGCTGAAAGTATTATAAAAATCATCATTTAGCCAGCGTCGCACCGTGCTGTCCGCCCAAGATGTATTGTTAAACGAATCCGAAAAAGGCATAGCGTCTAAAATATATTCTGACAAAATCAATATCTTGCCATCCTGCTCATCCAATACAATCCATGTATGCCCGCCAAATTCAATAACTTCATGGTCTATTTGTGCGGGTCTAATGTCCGCAACAGCATCAGGCCGTGCCAATGTAGTCACAAGACTTTCCCCGTCGCTAAAGAACGTTAGCCTTGGTTCGTCAACAACAAACCTTATTTCAGATGGGGCTTGATGCCCTGCAAGCAAAATAAATAATTGGTCGTTAGAAGTATACCAGTTAAAGCTGATTTCTTCTGCTCCGTCTATATAGATAGCCCCCGTTCCGTCAGCGTTGAAAGAGTAAGTGATTTCAGCCTCAAAAAGCATGGCATTAGTATCATCAATTTCCCGCTGTTCATCTCTACCTACTTGTACTCCCGGTGGAGCTTCCAACATTACCATGCTCCAGGGTCCAAGCAGCATTGTATCAATAGCACCCGCCGCCGGAGCAAGCTCTGCTTCATCTGTTGTTTCATGCACAACCACTTCCCAAACGCTCGAAAAAGCATGTTCTGAAATAGTCGCCTGCTCCATCACAATTGGCGGCACATAAAGCCTTTGCGGCCCTGTAAATGCAACTGCACCTATATACCTTACGCTTTCAGGTAAAGAAATGCTTTCTATTGATAGATAGCCAAATGCACCATCGCCAATATACACCACTTCATTGCTAAGGACAATGC
>WQVI01000019.1 GCA_009781625.1 Defluviitaleaceae bacterium
AGTGCGCCGTGTAGTACATATGTCGTAGGGGCGGCTTGTAGCCGCCCGCATATGCAGTGACATAATACATTGAATAGGTGGTACGTCTGTAGGATAAACGGGCGGCTATAAGCCGCCCCTACAGCCTGCTAAGAGACTACTTCTAGCTTATGAAGCAATCAATAATAAAAAGAGACGGCACAAGTCCGTCTCTTTTTTGCTAAAACAACACAGGCTTTAGAAAATCTTCGTCATCTTCTATTATTTTCGTTTCTACTTTTGCCTTTGGTGTCTCTTCGTTGTTTTTACTGCCATCTTTACGTCTTTTTAAAAGATCTTCTTCTAAAATGGCCTCAAGCTTTCTGTTAACAGCATTGTTATAAGGGGGCGATGGCTTTCTTTTGGACATAAAAAAATCTCACCCCCTCTTTTTGTGGCTTGACAATCAAGCCCAGGTGAGATACAATGTCCTCACGGGCATAGGCTCTGTGGGGAATGCATTTGTCAACTGGTTTAGCGATTGTGGAGACAAACGCATTCCTTTTTGAGCTTTGCAATATTGCATATACATTATATCACCAAGTTTATCCAAGGCCAAGATATTTCTACCAAATAATCGCATTTCCATTGCTTTTTTGCCGCATATGTTATAAACTATTTATGATAGATTTCGTATATATTATAGATGAAGATAGATGAATGGAAAGGGGTATATCATGGCTAATGAAAAGATGATGATATTGAAGATGTTGGAAGAGGGTAAAATTAGCGCGGAAGATGCGGCAAAGCTGCTTGCTTCGGCAGATGCGCCAAAGCCTGCGCCTTCCGGCTATACAGGGCCTTCGGGGTCTTCTTTTGATAACACACCGCGCCCAAACAGTCCGGCGCCTGCGCCCAGGCCCGCCGGCAGCACTGTGGATGACATGGGCAAAAAGTTTGATGAAATTGTAAAGAAAGTAGAGCCGACAATTAAAAAAGTGACTGAAACCGTGGTGGTAAAGACAGCCAGCGCGGCGGATTCTATCTCCAAATCCTTTGCGTCCCATGGCGAGAAACGCGGCCCGGCGGCCCCAAGCGGCGGCGGCACATATTTCCCCCAGGCCCCGAAGCCGGCGGCGGCGGCAAAGTTTGGTAGCGGTGCCGGCGTGGAAGAAATGATAGAAATTTTGGTGCGTCAATCGGGTGCAGAGCTTAATTTAAGCGGTCTCAATGGCCAGGTGCTTGTTAAGGGCTATAACGGCGACAAAATTTCGGCCAAAATTTATACTGTGGCCAAGCGCGCGGGGGCCAAGGCAGAGCTTGCCGTGCTGGGCAACAAATATTATCTGGCCTATGATGAGAATGACTTCGAGCGTGTGTGCATCGATGCCTTTGTGCCCGAAACCATGTTTGACAGCATACGCATAGCCACCGTAAACGGTGACATCCGCGCGGCGACATTGTCCACAACATTTTTGCAGGTGGATAATATGAATGGCACCACCGAAATTACTGGTATCAACGCACAAAACATCGCCGCGGAAAGCAACAATGGGGCTTTGCGCTTTGCGGATTCTGCCGCGCATACGGCTGCAATTGAAAATTTCAATGGCGGCATTTCTATAAGCAAAGTTGACATTGCAAACTTTAAAGCGGCTACATTTAATGGGGCTGTGGACATGCAAATTGCCGGGTTTGAGGCCTATGACAATTACGATTGGCATGTAGAAACATCAAATGGCAAGCTGACGCTGATATTGCCGTCATACAACACCCTGGCCTATCACATCAAGGCCCAAGCGGCTTTGGACAATGTAAAGCTGGGCCTTGTTGGCATGAATTATTTGCGCAACGACAAATCCTTCGTTGAGGCTAAAAGCATAAACTATGACGGTGCTATGAAGAAGGTGAATATGGCGCTGTTTACATCCAATGCGCCACTTGTGGTAAATTAGGCATCGGTGATAAACCTTTAAACCACGAAAAACACGAAAAGACACGAAAAGCCATTTTAGCAAGGGGGTTTTTTCGTGTCTTTCGTGTTTTTCGTGGTTTAAAAATATCTTAGCTTATGTGTTACGCGCCATACTGCTCGCAAATTTGTTTAGCGCCACCAGTAAAATAACCACACCAACCATACCAACCAGGCTAAAGAAATGGGACATGGCAAGCCTGCCGATAGACATATTTAACATCATAAGAGGGCCAAGCCAGTCCATTTCAGGAGAATACCAATCCATAATATACTGAAGGTCATCCATGGTATTTGCGTAGCCAACGCCCATCAAGGCGGTAGTAACAAGCCCCATAAACGCTGAAGATGCGCCAGCAAACACCGCAATGGATGTGGTGATGGTAAGGGGCAATACGCCGCGGATGGGGGCAAAAGCGTTATTTTCTATATTGTGCTTTATGCCTTTGACGATATTAAGGATGGGCACATAGTAAAACGCAATGAAAAGGGCCATTATCGCCGCAACTATGGCGGCGGAAACCAAAAGAACGATGTTGAAAACAATCATCATATCTTGCGCACCAAATTCTACGGCCATAAACCTAAACAGGAAGAAAAGAAGCACAAATGCGGCCGCCATTGATATGGTAACCAGCACCAAATGTGCGATAGTATATATTTTAAACAGCGTCAATGCTGGCAGGGTTCTTTCCGGCCTTCGGGGGCTTTTTGCGGCGGCATAAATAAGCCAAAAGCCTATTATGGGCAGAGCCATAAGCAAAAGCGCGGGTATGGAGAAAATGTTTAATACCAAAATGCTTGATATGACGTTTCCGATGGAAAACAGGATAATGCCCGTTAAAAACAGGCCGCTTTTGCCGTGCTTGTGCAGATGGTCTATAAAAAAGGTGCGCGCTGTGTACATATCCGGCATTGATGGTGCTTGATAATCTTTATTTAGCATATTTTCCCTCTCAATCATTATGTAAAAGAATGTTTGAAATGCTCTTTGCTAGCCTATTTAATATTATTACGCAAATGACAGTGCCGACCATGCCTGAAAGGTAGATTACGCTGACAAACACAACAAACATCATAAGCATAGACATCATGGCAACCCCACTAAAAACATCCTGTGTTGGATAGTACCACATAGGCTCATTTATTGCTAATAAGCCGGAGATCCCCATTAAAACAAGCATGACGACAATAGCAAGCACAAAAAACCCCACATAGATAAAAGTAATGATGGTAAAAGGTAACACACCACGAATAGGATTAAAGGTGTTATTTATAATATTTTGCCTTATGCTTTTAATGATATTTAAAATTGATACATAGTAGAGAGGGATGAGAGAAAACATTATTAATGCGGCAAACAATGAAAAGGCAAGGTCTGCACTAGTCCCTGCGCCCCCAAAATATGTAGCTAGTGAAAGCAATGTTATTAACATTGCCAATAGGCACATCAATACCAAGGTGATAATTGTATGTACCTTAAATAATGTTAACGCTGTCAGCACTTTTTCGGGCTTTTCGGCATTTTTGCTGGATGCATAAATAAGCCAAAAGCCTATGATAGGCAAGGCTGCAAGGGCAAGGGGTATAAAGGCAAGAAGCGTCCAAGATATAATAGTTGAAAGGGTGGTTCCTATGGTAAATAGTATGATGCCTGTCAAAAACAGCCTGCTTCTGCCGTATCTTTGCAGATGACTGATAAAGCTAGGCGATGTGCGCGCCTCAGGCATTGGCGGCCCATTATAATTTTGATATGACATGTTTCTCCTCTCTATGCAAGCTATTTGCAAGCTTATTTAGCGTTATAACACAAAGGATGACGCCCACCATATTAACAAGGGCTATAATAAGAGCCAGGCCAAAGGACGCCATAAACACACCAATTAATGCCATCAGGCCATCCATATCTGCGCCGGGAAGCTCTTGCATAAGCCACCACATGATATCATCCATATAAGCAAGCACAGCCCCCATAGACATAAATGCGACAATGATGCCCACCAGGCCAAGGGTGGCAGCGGCAAAAGTGACGATGGTGAAAGTTGTTGCGCCGCGAATACGGTTGAAGGTGTTGTTAACAATGTTTCGTTTTATACTTTCAAGTATTTTTAGTATTGGCACATAGTATAGCGGAATGAAAAGAAGTATTATCAGCATGGATATCAGCAAAGCGGTGAAGATGGGCGCAAATTCTATGCCTAGATGGTCGCTAAAAAAGAAAATAACCAAGGAAACCCCGAGGGTTGTCAGCACACCCAAGCACAGCATCACCAAATTAATAATTGTATGTATTTTAAACAGCGTCAACGCCGCCAGCGTCTTTTCAGGCTTTTGCGGCTTTTTGCTGGCGGCATAAATAAGCCAAAAGCCCACAATGGGCAAGGCTGCAAAAAACAGAGGAATAAAAAGGGCTAGGCCGTAAAACATAAGGGGCAAAAAAGCATTTCCTATGGTAAAAAATATTATGCCCGTCAAAAACAGGCCGCTTTTGCCGTGTTTATGCAGATGATCAATAAAATTAGGGCTTGACATACTGCTCTCCAATAATAATTTTTATGAAGCAAGCATACCATAAATGGCATGTTAATGCAATCATAACATTATACGTAGCTCATGTCCTGAAGTTTAATCTCCCTTATCCTGCGACAAATGGCTACAATATTTTCCCAGTCCGTGTCACATCCCGCCATAACAGAATTCATAAAAATAAATTTAGAACGATCTAGAAAAATTTCTTCCAGATGGGCAAGCTCTTGAGAATTTCCCTCTTCGTACGCAAAAATAACCTCTTCCAAGTTTTGCGGCGAGATGACGAGGGGTATGAAGGGCTCTATAATATCCATAAGGGCTGCAAGCTCTTTAAATTTCTGCGGATACGCCGCCCGCATATAATAATAAAAGCTTTCCACATTGATGAAATAAATATATTCTGGCATTTGGTTTTTGAAATAAACAAGCAATTGGCGCAAATCTTCCATAAAGCAAATGAGGCTTCTGTCCGATATAATCTTTGTAATGATTTTCATTGCATCCATCCTTCCGAAATTTATTGTACGCAGTTTCGCGCTTATTAAACCTGAAAAAATGTTGCATATTCCGAAACTTTCCGCCGCATCTTGCGTATATGTCTATAGTATGATAAAATTGATATTTACAGGAGGATAAAAAATGGATAAAAATCAAAGTTATATAGATTTGCGAGACGGAAGCGAAAGCCATGGTAACGGCCCGCGCCCGGGCGTTGCTATGCCAATGCCACCCCTGCCTTCTGCCACGCGCAATAACAACGTGCTGATAGTTGTTATTGTTGTGGCGTCTTTTCTTGTGTTGCTTTCTATAATTTCTTCCATGGTGTTTGGTTTTGTGTTTTTTACCCGTGCAACAGGACAGGCGCAGCAAATGCATATAATGACCGCAGAAGATATTATGGCTTTCCAAACCATGGAAGTTTGGAGTCGTGATTTTGGAGAGTATATGGAAGTTTGGAGTCGTGATTTTGGTAATGAAATGGAGCTTTGGGCAGAAGATTTTGCATCGCATATGACGGTTTGGGCCGAGGCATGGACACCGGAAGTTTGGACATGGGACATAGATGGTGTTATGGACTGGACCCTCGTTAACGAATTTAACACATGGGCCGATATTGTTGATGAGATATATATAATTTTCGGCACAAGCGATGTGCGCATTTTGCCACATAATGAAATATACTTTAGCTTTGACGGCGGTGATGGATGGTCTTTTCAGGCCCATCATGACGCGGCAAGCGGCGTTTTTTCCGTGACGGATAACCAAGCAAGGCCCGGTGGCACCCTGACGATGCTTGTGCCCCACAATTGGGCAGGATATCTTGACATCCACACCCTAGGCGACATCTATATAAGCGACGACCTGCCTTCGGGCATTCATTTAAATCAAAGATTCATGTTTGTGCATTAAAACAACGGGGGTTTTTACATAATGAGAAAACTAAAGACGGTATTGCTGGCGTTGCTTAGTACTTTTGTGGTTTTTGCGGTTTCTTTCGGATTGCTTTTTGTTATTAATGGCGACTTTGGCACGCCAGTGGTGGCTGTGGCGCAGCCATTTAATTTGCATCAAGAGGCAGAAGAAGAGCCGGAGCCGGAGCAGGAAGTGTATGCCGAAACTAACCCAACTGGCGGCAATACCCTTCAGCTGGCGCAAACATCACCAGCCATAAACGAAGCCATAAACGACATCGCAGATTTGCCATGGAACTTGACGCTGGTAAACCGTTATAATTTTTTGCCCGCCGATTTTGCACCGCCTCTTTCATCCATAGGCGGCGGCCACTACTTTGATGCTCGCGCAGCGGACAGCCTTGTAGCCATGCTGGACAGCGCACGCAGCCAAGGCCTTGCCCCCCTCGTCGTCTCTTCCCATCGCTCTATCGCGCATCAAACCACCCTTTTCACAAACCAGCTTAACCGCCGTTTGCAAGAGGGTATGTCCCATGAAGACGCCTTTGATGCGGCACGGCGCGTCGTGGCCTACCCCGGCTCTTCCGAGCATAACCTGGGCCTTGCCGTGGACATAGTCGCAAATAACTATCGAAACCTAACTGCTGCCTTCGGCCAAACCCCCGAAGGCATCTGGCTTGCGCAAAACAGCTGGCGTTACGGCTTTGTGCTGCGCTATCCCTATCACAAACAAGACATCACCCATATCATCTACGAACCATGGCACTTTAGATATGTAGGCGCAGAGCACGCCACCACAATGTTTGAACTGGATTTGGTGCTGGAAGAATACATAGAGCAAATATTAAACAACTAGTAGGGGCGCACTGTGTGCGCCCGTTTTTAATAAAGGAGTCGGATGTCATGAGAAAAGTAGTACTGGCAATGCCGCTTTTGGCCTCCTGTGACGCCGAGGCCGCGCGCGGATACAGACAGCGTGTCGGCATTAGCACCCACAGCCAAGTGTGTATTCGCACGCGAGCTGAGGCGATTTTCAATATGTAGCATACCGCTATGGCCGCCCTTCGGAAGCCAGCACCATCCCATATCACTTCAATCACGAGGGGATGGACGCGCTGGAGACTGTGCTGGCGATGATAGAAGAGGGTGGCTACTAAAGCTACGGGCGGCTACAAGCCGCCCCTACGAGGTTATGCACGTCAAAATGACAGTTCATGGGATGGCGGGCATGTAGGGGCGGCTTGTAGCCGCCCGTAGCTTTTGCAACTACTTGACGGAATGTTTTACGCATTAAAACCAGGCGGCTACAAGCCGCCCCTACGATAAGCAAATTTTATAGCCGTAGGGGCGGCTTGTAGCCGCCCGGTTGTTAGCAAGATGTTTTCGCCCAGTTACACCACAGCTTCCAGCGAAATTGTCAATTCCCCACCCGATGCCTTGGCAACTATCTTCACCGGATAGTTTAGGTCATTACGAAACTTTAAGTCCACACCGCCATAAGACACAGCGGCATCCCTGCCTTCCTTGACATACCCCACTTTTTTAGAATGGGGATGGCGCTCTATAATTTCCATGCCGCCAAAATCCGCCGCATTGTAAAGTGTTGATGACACTTGGCAAATACCGCCGCCCATGCCTTGCTCTTCACGGCCTTTTACAAAAATTTTCGCGGGCCTATATCCCTTGGCCCATGTTGTTTTACCGATGGCCTCGTTAAAAGAAAAGGTTTCGCCCGGCTGCAATATGGTGCCGTCTATGGTTTTTGTTGCTATTACTAAATTTGTCGTGCGGTTTTTTGTCTTTTCGTTATATTCCGTTGTAAGGCTGGCGCCTTGTATTGGTCTGCTGTTTACGATTGCGCTATCCACCACGGCTTCTGCCAAAGAATTTACAAGCAACCCATCGCCCACACCGCCAATGGCAGAACATGCACTAAAAATAAGCAAAATTGTCATTGCAAGTGTTAGCTTTCGCATAAAAAATACCTCCAAATCAGTAGACTTGTTCTGAAACCTTGTTGAACCAATTTCTTGGCGTGATAGGCGGCAGATGCTTTGCCCCGGTTTTGGGCAAAGCATTGAGAGCCGTGCGCCAAAAGAAATTGTGTGAAACAGTTTCAGAACATGTCTAGTTTTGAAGGTATTGTCTGCGTTATTTATCATGTTTATTCATGCCGATTTCGGCTGGAAACAATATCAATTTTGTCGATGCCTGTCCCATTTATATATTGCAAAATTTCATTTTTCAGGCTTTCTATGCGATATTTCACCGCCATTTCGCCTACCATATATTTTCCCGCAAGGGTGGAAATTTGCATTTCGTAGGCTTGTTGCGGCGCAAATCTGCTGTAAAGCATGTCGTGCATATGGCAATAATTGGGTATGAAGCTTTGGTAGGGCATCAAAAATTGTGCCGCACCCTCATTTGCCTGCCACTCCATATGGCTATTTGTGCCTTCCATGCAATAAACCGTGTTATCCTCATGCAGCCAATAGTGTATAAGCTCGTGCATACAGTCAAAATTTTTGCCGGTGCTGCTGCGCCGCGCGTTAAGCCCAATGGTTGTCGCAAATTCGCCCTTATAAAGCAGGCCGCAAATTTTGATATCGGTAAATTCTAAAATACGTATCTCGGGATTTATACAAACATCCATGGCAAGCCGCATGGCATCCACCCTATAATTTTGGGCATGAACATTAAGCCCTAAGGCTTCCGCCTTTTGGGTTATAATTTCGTACAATGCAGCTTTGGAGAGGATTTTTACACCATTACTAGGATTTTTTTGCGATATCATCGTCTCTCTCCTTGGCTTGCTTCCAAAAATCCACGGCTATCTCTAAATCTCGCGGCGACATGCCAGAATCCTTTGCATCCTGCATCACACGCATATAAAGGTCGTTTAATGGCTTGCGTATTTCCGAATGCCCAAGCAGATAATCCACAGAGCATTCAAAAATCTTAGCAAGCTGCCCCAAGGCCTTGTTATCAGGGTTGTGCACGCCTCTTTCCCAATTGGACAGCGTACCCTGAGAAACTTCCAAGGCCTGTGCTAATTCGGCCTGTTTCATCCCTTTTTTTTCGCGCAATTCTTTTACTTTGTTCATGCAATTTTCACTTCCTTGACAAGGAATCATATTTTGCGTATAATTATAACATAAGTTTCACTAATATAGCAAGGGGAAATTTTATGGATATCGAATTATTTTTGAAAAACAGTCTTAACATAGAAAAAGAGGCGTGGGCCACAGCCGAAGCCCTTGAAAGCCTTATTTTGCGTGAAGACAGCAAAACCAACGCCTTAATTGAAGAATATTCAAACGATTTAACTTATATGGAAAAAACTTCAACAACAGCAACCGACATGATACACGCCATCCCCGAAGAAAATGTAAAGCATGTTTTTATTGCACGATATTTACATAAGCTAACATGGCCAGAAATTGCAAAAGCCGCTTTTCTATCAGTTTCTCAAACACAAAGATTGCACAAAAAAGGGCTGGATTGGCTTGAAGAAAATTATACTAATATCCCACCAAAACAGCCCCATGTATAATCATTAATCATCATCACGCGCCGTCTCAAACCATGCAGCCATGGCCCCATGTGTGATGCCCAGGGTTACAAATATCATCCATCCCGGGTGCCACCAATCAAATAAAAAGCCCGCAAGAAGAAACACGCCGGCGCCAACGATGTAAACAAAACCGCTGTTAAACATTCTTCTGTAAATCCAAGATCTGGATTTTTTGCGCTTACCAGGCAGCCCTATAGGCATAGCGTCGGCATCTCCATCCGATGCCCTCACCGCCGTAAATTCCCCTTCTTTCAGAAGATAATCTATAGACACGCCAAAAATTGAGCTTAGCTGCACAATATTTTCTATGTCAGGTATGCTTTCGTTTTGTTCCCAGCGGGATATGGCCTGCCGCGTAATTGTTATCATCGTTGCCAAATCCTCTTGGCTTAGGCCCCTCTGCTTGCGCAAAGCCGAAATTTTTTCACCTAATGTCATCTTCAATCCCCTCCCTTTGATTTTCATTATACCCCGTCAAACACTATATATCAAGCAATTTTTGCTTGCGCAAGCAGCAATTGCGGCATGTGCCCCATATTTTTTATTTACAAACGTGAAGCATTGTGGTAATATCAAAAACGAGGTGATATTATCAATTTCAACATAATAAATATCTTGATATCCATCCCCGGTGTTATAATTGCCGCAACCCTTCACGAATATGTAAAAAGCTTGGTGGCTTATAAGCTGGGGGACGAAAGCATAAAAAAGCAAGGCCGCCTTGGGCCAAACCCTCTAAAGCATATGGATATTTTGGGCACCATTTTTTTGCTTGTTTTTAGGTTTGGCTGGGCAAACCCTGTGCGCATAACGCCTTTTTCCTTTAAAAACCACAAGCAAGCCATGCTGCTTCTTTTTGCCATGCCTTTTTTAACCAATATCATAATAGGCGCGGTTTTTGCCATCGGCGCCAATGTTTTTCATATGAATTTCGTCAGCCTTCTGGACATCTTTAGCATGGAAGCTTTGATAATAATGGAAGGCATTTTATATTTCATAGCATTTTACAATATCGCTTTCGCGTTGTTTAGCCTCATCCCCATCTATCCCATGAGCGGCATACTTCTTCTGGGTGCTATCAAGCCCATGTGGGCCGTCAAAATTTCCCATCATGAAAAAGTTTTGCAGCTAGCCCTCGTGTTTTTCATCGTAATTGGCTTTGCTAATATTGTTTTTGGCAATTTGGTTCACAACATATTGCTTGCATTAAGTTTTTAACCACTTTCCACAAAGGAGAATTTTAATGACTGACATATATCACATAATTTACAACCCCTACGCCAACCGCGGCGGTGCCGCCCGCTATCTGCAAGCCTTTTGCGCCCTGCTTGACAGCAAAAGCAAGGCATACACCGTATACGAAACCACAGGCCCAGGCCACGCAACCCAAATAACACGCGACATCATAGCCCAGGGTGATGGCACAAAATACATAGTAATTATGGGTGGCGATGGCACTGTACATGAGGTTGTAAACGGATACAACGAAGGGGACGATGTGGTTTTTGGCATCGTCCCGGCAGGCACGGGCAATGATGTTGCGGCCATGCTTGGGATACCTGCGGCCCTTGAAGACATAGAAGCCGCCGCCGTAAATATCCTGGAGAAGAATGTGCGACCTGTGGACTTTATCTCCGCCGTCGACATGCAATCCATCCTATTTTTCTCCTACGGCATTGCCGCCGCAATGATTTTGGACATGCAAAAATACAAGAAAAAAACCAAAATAAGCTATTATCGCGCTTTGCTGAAAAATATGTTTGTGTTTAAGGCCGACGAATATGAAGTGACTTATGACGGCGGCGAGGCCCGCCGCTACAAAGCAGATTTTTGCGCCGTACATAATTGCATACACGCAGGCGGCGGAATGCACCTCATTGACGGTGCCGTGATGGATGACGGCCTGATGGAGCTTTTCATCGTAGAACACCGGGGATTTTTTAGGCGCGTCCTTAATTTTATCTCCATCTTAGGCAAAAAAATACATCTACAGCCAAATGTGCAGGTTTTGCGCGTTAAGGAAGTTACAATAGTGCCCACTGCCAACAAATTATGCTGCACCGCCGGCGAAAACCATTATTTCGACCAGCTAAAACTGTCCATGCGGCATAAGGGCATAAAGGTGTTTGGCAAATGTTGAAAAAATGGGCTGTGACAGTTATTATATCATCAGTCATATTGTTTTTGGCGGCTTGCGGCAATGAAAGCGCGAATTATCCCCAGGCGGATGACTACGCTTTGATTTATGAAGCCAAAGAAGTTGAGGAAGACCAAGATGTTAAGGCCTACTTGGAAATGGAAATAAGCGAACATATCCGACAAGCAGCCGAAGACTTTTTAAGCGAATTTGCAACGATATTTACGAGTGTTGTCCGCGCGCTGACAACCTGGGACGAGGACGAGCAAATAGCAATACCCACAGGAAGCTTTTGGCCGGGCTGGGATAACGAAAGCCGAGAATTTATCACAGTAGACGAACCACCCGGCATCTATTTTCTGCGAACTTTTGGCGGCGGCCCGGAAGGCTTTTTTGACCAAGCAGGAAACCAAATAGAAGGCGCGCCTTATCTACGCATCTGGCACGGAGAAGATTGGGCTTATGCCAGTTCTTTCAAGCTCTTTGACTTTGACAACAGCGGCATCCCAATAATTTTTATCTTTTTTGACAGCGTTTTTGAGGACGGCTTTAGATTTTACGAAAAAGCCAAATATATTGACGGAGAATATAGGTTGCTTGAAACGAGGGCCTTCATCGACGGCGAGGAAACATCGCCAACTTGGATGAGATGGAGCCATAATATATTTTATGATGATACCGGCAGGCTCATCACTTTGCACCACAGCTGGGGCCGCCACATGGTAACATCCATCTACGAACACTTGATAATTACGGATAATTATGCAGAGCTTCACCTCATAACCCAAGAGACTTGGTATAACCTTAACGCTTGGCAAGAGAACTATTGGAGCCAATGGGGCGAAACGCCCTACGGCTGGGGTATGATAGATAGCTGGCTGCTACACAACCCCACCATCTTCGGCACGGATATCCCTTTAACCCCCATGCAATCCCTCGCTTCTTTAGAGGATGAAATAATGGCTTCGATTTTGGAAAGGCTTCAGCCAGGCTGGTAGGGGCGGCTTGTAGCCGCCCGTTAATGAAATGCCGCGAATGTCGTAGGGTATAGATGTCTTTCAATAAGCGGGCGGCTGTAAGCCGCCCCTACATTAGCATTGATGTTTTGCTTTACAGTGCGCCGTGTAGTACATATGTCGTAGGGGCGGCTTGTAGCCGCCCGCATATGCAGTAACATAATACATTGAATAGGTGGTACGTCTGTAGGATAAACGGGCGGCTATAAGCCGCCCCTACAAGCGGGTGGGTGGTTTTGCTACAAATCTAATGGCAGCTAGTTAGATGGTAATTCATGTCGAATTATGTTAGTTTAAAACTATTGCAAATTATGCTACTTTATGTTAAACTTTGTATACTATTCGTGCTTAATTCATTCTGTCAATTTGTTTTATGGAGAAAGGAGGTGCACCATGCCGAAGATGTCTTATTATTTTTATTGGACTATTAGAGTTTTAGGCTGGGGTTGCGGCGAGTAATTAGCTTACGAAACTATGTTATTATAAAATAACGAAGGGGGCGGAGCATTTTTTGCTAAAACATCAATTAATAGACGAAGCACTTGCCATGAAAGGCAATCAAGATTTAGTTAAAAACAAGGAAATAAGGGTTAAATTTGAAGATTATCTCAAAACTCATGGTAATGACCCTCTAGTTGAAGATGGCCTACGTCTGCTTGATGCATGGGCTGCAGAATTTCATAAAAGCAATTTAGAGGTTAGTAGTGAGATAGCCGCTCCTGTATTTGACAGATTATCTAAGACAGATGATTGGAATTTTTACGACCTTAGGATTATGGCAGCGATTGTTAACTACGCTAAAACATTTACGCAGGTTCGTGTATTTGCAGAGAAAGCTTTAAAAAAATTAGAGGAGCATTCTCACGAAGAACGATATACTCGCATAAAACTGGTAATTCATGTAAATGCTATATACCGCATGTTAAGGGCGAAATATTTTGAATCTGATAACTTGGTTGCATCTGACGAATTAGAATCAATGTTTTCTAGCTACACAAAAGAGGTTATGGCAATATGCGGAAAGGATCAGTTTCCTATACATAAGGCTGTAACCATGATAAGGATGGGTCTTTTTAACCGTGATAACGAGCTTACAACCAAAGGATTTATAATGCTGAAAGAAACCGGTGCTGATGAAGTATATCGGATGACAAAGGAAGATGCCGAAGAATTTGATTTTTTTGCCGACCTTAACGTGAGCAAAAAGCAGCTTAGCATAAAGATTGGCGAAAACATCAGGAAAAAGCGGCGCGAATTTGGCCTAACCTTGGAAGATGTATCAAGGGCTTTAGAAATGACTAACGCAAACGTAGGCTTTATGGAGCGCGGCGAAAGAGGGGTAACAGGCTATAACTTGCTTAAACTATCCAACCTCTTTGGCGTACCTATTGATTATTTCTATACCGGCGTTGAAGCAGCATTGCCCCCTGAAATGGCTCGAAGAAGGGTGCAGCTGAGGAAATTGGATGGCTTTGTTAAGCATCTAAACGAAAGCCAGCTTGATTACATAATTACGATGGCGAAGAATTTGCCGGATGTAGTAAACACAAAACCCTAGATATCAAAAGCCCCTGTTATCAGGGGCTTTGTTTTATCCGGCTTTTTTGCCGGCTTTTTCTTTCGCTTGCTGTTGCTTCTTTTTCTTTGCCTGCTTTAGCTCGTATTTCGTTTTCATGCCCTTCACGTGGGCTATATAGATGCCCGCCAGCTCTACCTGGAAGGTCTTTTTCACGTCCAGCGCGTTATACACCGTCTTTTCGCACATCAGCGTCATTATCTGCGGCCCAATTTTGGCCTTCACAAAATACATTTTCATAAATCTTGACATGCGCGGCAAATTATCCATAACAACCTTGGGCAAGTTTACATTTGCGGCCTTGTCGCGCCTTTTGTCGATAACATATATGCTTGCAGCCTGCTTTGTCTTCTCAACCACGTCCTGCTGCTCTGTCACGCGCCTTGAAGCCCATCTGTTAAGAAAATACAGCCCGGCAACAATGGCGCCAAGGGCCACAACAACAATAAGCAAAATATCCGCCCAGCCTGCTCCTGTAAATCCACCCACAATTTTCCCTCTTTTCATCATGTTTATGGTTTGTCTATTTTATCATAATCACATGTCGTTGTCAAATTCAAAATCAATAATAACCGCCACAGCTTCCAAAACCTTTTCAAGCAAATCTTTCGGAAGGGGCTCTACCATTTTGTGCTTCCGCGCCAAAAGGTCGATAGTGCGCACTTGTTCGCATATAATATCCCCTTGGGTTTGCGTCCTATCGTCCAGCAAAACGCGGAAGTTTAAAGGCTTGGTGTTGCTTGTTATGGGGCAGATGATGGCAAGGTTGCGCTTTTGGTTGTATTTTGTCCTGCTTATAACCAAGGCGGGCCTGTTACCTGATTGCTCCCTGCCTTTGATGGGGTCAAAATCCACCAAAATGATGTCGCCCTGCCTCATAACAACTCACGCCCCTTTGGCTCGTCCAAATCTTCCCAATCAAATCTATCATCCCCGTCTCCATAGCCGTCAAGATACCAGTCAAGGGATTTCTTTGCCGTCGATTTAATTATGATTGCATTGTTATGGACTTTAATTTCAACTTCATCATCAATATTGATATCTGCGCTGCGCAGTATTTTCTTTGAAATTCTTATGCCCTGCGAATTTCCCCATTTTGAAACTTGAGAAAGCATATAGCGGCACCCCTTTCTTATCTAGTTAATACAAGTATATACTTTTGTGACCTAATTGTCAAGGCTTTTGTCAATTTCAGGAATGGCTATCGTGCGCCGAAATAGTAAAGGCGAACGCAGTTCGCCCCTACGTACGAAAACAGTGCTATTTGGCCACTTCCGATAAAAGTTTAGGGCAGCATATGCCACCCTAAACTTTACGCTTCCCGTATCTTTATCGCGCTGTTGGTTGTGCTTACATTTATCTTGGCCTTTCTGGCGGCGGTGTCGTAGTTTATGCTTTTGCCGTTGATGTAGTGTCTGGACATTGCATCCATCATCATGCTTTGCAGCTCGCAGTCCACACGGCCGTGGCTGGTGGATGCCTGCACCATGGCGGCCACGTCCCGGGGCACATATATAGCCACATTGCCGTTGGTGGTGTGGGCTTCTACGATGCGCTCGGCGTCCCAGTCGCCTTGGCCCGCGGTGCCTTTAAAGACATTTTCCATCTTTATGGAAGCATTGGTTGTTTTGACAAAAAGTTGTTGTATGTTGCAATTTTCTGTTACAACCTTGCTGTTGGATGTGGTTAGGCGGGCGGTTTGGGCCGTGGTGTCTTCCGTGGATATTTTAGAATTGCTGGTTTCAAAATCTATGGCCGTTGCGTTTAGCCTATCTGCCTTGATGGCAGAATTTCGCGTCCTGGCCACAATTTCCTCGCAATTTACATCACCAATGCGTATGGAAGAATTTTTCGTCAAAAGGTTTACATGTCGGGCCTTTACGCCGTATAGGTCCACATTTGCATTTTTGGTTTCCGCGTGGATGTTTTCAATAAGGACGCGGGGCACCTCGGCGTATATTTTCATAGACCGCATGGCGTTATAATCATACAGCACCTCAAAACTGCCATTGTCCTCGTTTACAAAAACCTGGGCGTCAGAGCGTTTTGCATTAAATTTGCAAGTTATACGAAGCTGGTTGCCGTCATAGCCTTTAATTTCCACGCCGCTGTTTTTGCCCAGAAGCCTTAGCGCGCTAATGGATTGGGGTATGGGGTTTGAAATATACGTCATAGAGGATTTATACTTGTGATAGCCAAAAACTCCCCCTATGTCGATGTTTATATCCACATCGTCTAAATCTTCCAGGCTTTCTTTGATGCCCGCGCCTATGCTTGCAAAATCTGTTCCGATGGCGTCTTCAATGCCTTCTTTTATGCGGCGGCCCAGGTTTGAAAGGTCTTCTACAAAGTCCGATTCTTCGTCGTCATCGTCATCTTCGTCGTATTCATAATCATAATCGTCGTCGCGCTTGCCCTTGCGCTTATTGGGATTTATCTGACGTGGGTCCATATAGCCGGCGTTTTTCTTTTCATCAGGAAATTGTGCCAACAGCTCCATGGATTGTTCCACCGTAATTTTGCCTTCCGCCAACATCTCTAAAATTTTTAACTTGCCTTCGTTTTTGTTTTCGCTCATAAGTTTTTCCTCCTCTCTTCTAACATTTTAATATCTTCTGTTTGCCATATAGCTTTCCCAAAAAGCATCGCCGCCTTGGCTCGGCGCGTATGCGCCGTACATTAAAACAAATTTATCATTTGTTACGGCCTTATCTTTTCTTCTAAAAAGAATGTTAATTATGTTCATTGTTCTTCCTCCTCTATCTTTATATTTTCCGACAGTCTCTGTCTCTGGTTTTTATCAAAAAATGGTATGAAGTTTTCAATAATTTCTATGTCGGGGGTGTTGGTTTCAAAATGCTGCACTATCAGGTCTCTATGTTTTCTGTTGAAGGTGGTTATGTTGTCTTCTATGATGTCGTATCTGCCCTCATTTAGCAGCTTTGTTAGGGCCGCCGCCTTCATTTCGTTGCTCATGTATGTGGACAATTGCTCTAACAAATCATAATGACATTTTGCCAATATATGGTCTACAATTGCATTACGGTGGGCGGTGTTGCTGTATGGCAATATTTCATCCAGCGCCAGCTGATAGTCCTTCATTGCCAATATGGCTTCAATGGTGTCAGATTTTTGCCTAGCACCCAGATATACGAAGAAATCCAGGCCCATTTCCATCTCTTCTACATTTTTAATTTGCCTAAGCCTGTTAAGGATTTTTTCAAATAGGTCCTCATCTACTAATTTTTGTATGGTGCCCGTTTCTTGCGCCTCGCCCTCATCGCTTATCCTGCCGGCATCTAAAATTTCATCTATGCCTACTTCCAGAAGCTTTGATATATCAGGGAGAAAGGCCATGTCGGGCAAATTTTCGCCCCTTTCCCATTTGGATACAGCCTGGGCCGAAACCCCGAGAAATTCTGCCACGTCGCCTTGTGTCAAGCCCCAGCGCCTTCTCGATTTACGCAAGAATTTTCCAATTTTCGCTATGTCCATTTCATCCCCCCTTCAATCTTGCGTTTCACTTGCTTGATTATATATTATCACCATATCACAACAAAAACAATAAACCAGAGGTTGAATTTGCGGTTGAATTTAAAGCGAGTTCGGCAAAGCCGAAAAGGTCGCGTAAGCGGCATGATCACGCAGTGATTCTCGCTTTATAAGCATTTTCAAGCGGTTTTTGCTTGAAAATGCGAGATGTCAAGGTTGAAATCAAAGTAGAAGTCTGATATAATTTTATAACTAACTTTGTTTGCTTTAACTGAGGTGGTGAATTGCATGGACACGCAGGACATAAGGGATGCAAACGATGTGCCTGATACAAAAGAAGAAGAAAAGCCAAGAAAACCAAGAAAAATTGCCTTTAAAAGATTGGCAGCGTTGCTGCTTGTTTTGGCCGCCGTTGTGCTTGTTATAACAGAAGCCACAGGTGCCACACAGGCCTTTGCCAGCTTTTTTAATCCTGCCATGCATTTTGTGGAAGGGGCTTATATCACACACGAAATTGGTAGCGCCGCACAAATTTCTCCATCCGATGACGGCTTTTTTCTCGCTACCCGCGATAGCGTGCGCTTTCATAATGTCGAAGGTTCCGAGGTTTTTCGCCATGGCCACGTTATGGTTAACCCTGTGCTGTTTGGCCGCGGCAACTATGCCGCTATTTTAGAGCAAAACGGCAGGGTCGTAAATGTCTACAACACCGAAGGCTTGCTGTATTCTATCGTCACTGATGCGCCCATAAGCGGCTTTGCACTGGGCATACAGGGCTTTGCCGCCATAATAACCCACAGCGGCGGCGGTGTTTACGATTATGAAGTGCGCAATAATTCCGGCACGAGAATTAACTATGGCCGCCATGCCTGCGAAAATATCGTGCCCCTTTTGGCCGATATTTCCCACGATGGCCGCGTTTTGGCCATGTCCTTCCTGGATATCAATGATGCTGAAATGAATTCCTTTGTCAGCTTTTTCTCCATAGATGGCGGCCATGTGGCCACAGATGGCATCTTTGCCGAAAACAGGCAAAACCCCGGGCAAATCATCGGGGCCATGCGCTTTATGGCAGACGGCACCCTTGTTGCCATATCCGACACGCGTATTTTCGCCATGGACGCAACAGCCGCCACTAGATGGGAGAGACCCCTTAATAACCGCATAACCCATGTGGACTTTTCATATAATTGGTTTGCGATAGCCCATGGCGAAAGCCTCTTAAACCGTACGGGCCACCCACCCCACACCGTCATTGCTTACAGCAGCGCAAACACGCAGCTTTTTTCCCACAGCGCACCAAATGCCGTGGGCAGCTTGCAGGCCAACGGAAACAATCTTGTCATAGGGTCAGGAGACCAATTTACTGCACTTACGAACACCGGACAAGAGCTTTGGCAGCTGGCCCTGCCAAATAATGTGCAATCTGTAAACATAATGGGCAATAGCAACAATGTGGCAGTATTTTCGCCCACGCGCACTGAAATTTTACGCCGTGTGCGGTATAATTAAAAAAGAAATGTCGGGTAAACCCGACTAGAAGTAACGGTTACAAACCGACTTGTAGTCGTTACTTCTAGCAGGGTTTACCCTGCATTTCGGTTTAGGAGATGAACAACCTTGAACCCTCTGGACATATTAGTTATATCTCTAATGGCCTTATGCATCGCAATAGGCGCATGGCGCGGCTTTGTCCGCACCATCCTGGGCTTTGTCAATTTCATTCTGGCCATTTTCCTAACAAATATGCTATACCCCCACATGGGCCGCTTTCTGCGCAGCATCGACGGCTTTTTTGACGCATTAACCGCCACCATCCGCCAAACCATGGGCCTGGATGCCTTCATCTACGCCGAAACCCGCGCCGCCGAAACCGAAATAATAAACGCCCTGCCCCTACCCGCCTTCTTCCGCGACACCCTCATAGAAAACAACAATTCTATCATCCATGCCGCCATAGGTGCCACCGGTTTCGTAGACTACATAGCAGGCTTTCTAGCCGGTATCGTCATCAACATCATCTCCATGGTTATCGTCTTCATCATCGTCATCACAGGCCTCTTTCTCCTCACCAAAATTCTCAACATCCTAACAAAGCTACCCATCATCAACACCCTCAACAAGCTGCTGGGTGCCGCCATCGGCGCCATCTGGGGCCTTTTGCTTACATGGCTGGTGCTGGGCGTTGTGGTTATCTACTTCAGCGCAAATTCGGCGATAGATATTGCAGAGATATTGGAGGCATCCGTCATAGCAGGCCCGCTTAATGAGCGTAATTTCGCGCTGAATTTTATTTTGAGATTGTTTCCGTAAAGTTATAGTCATTAAAAAATGCAGTCACTTGACTGCATTTTTAGCTTCTTCATATTTATGTTCTGGGATATGGCAATATCCCCCAGGATTTTTATCCAAATACTTCTGATGATATTCTTCCGCTTTATAATAGCTCTCCAATGGCAGATTTTCCGTAACAATAGGCATATCGTAGGCCTTTTGTAGGTTGGCCAGCGAGCTTGCAATGGTCTCCGCTTCGGAAGGGTCTGTATAATAGATGCCTGTGCGATATTGGCTGCCAATGTCAGGCCCTTGGCGGTTTAGCGTTGTGGGGTTTATTATTTCGTAGAAATGGGCAAGCAAAGTGTCCAGGTTGGTTTGGGCGGCGTTGTAGGTTATACGCACGGCTTCGGCAAAGCCGGTGGTGCCGCTGCAAACGTCCTCGTAGGTTGGGTTTTGGGTGATGCCATTGGCATAGCCCACTTCGGTGGCCATGATGCCCGGCATCATGGCCAGATATTTTTCCACGCCCCAAAAGCAGCCGCCGGCCAGATAGATTTCTTTTTGCATGGTTTTCATCCCCTTTACAGAAGGCGGCTACAAGCCGTCCCTACAGTATGTCAATATGGCACATCTTCATTACGTTTAGCGCCTCTTGATGGCTTTGAGGCGTAACACCCGCGCAGCAGGCGGCGTTTACGGCTATGTCTATATGTGGCAGGGTGTTTTTTATCATTAGGGCATTGGAAACGACGCAGATGTCGGTACAGATGCCCAAAATTTCAATACTGTCGATTTCATTTTGGCGGGCTTTCAGAAATTCTACCAGGTCTACAGAGCCAAAGACGGGCTTTTTGAAAGTGTTTTCATCCAGCTGCGGGATGATGATGGTGTTGGGGTGGTTTTTCCAGGCAGCTTTTATCGAAGGGTTAATTTGCCAGCCATCGGTACCCTCTATGCAGTGGGTTACGGGCAATCTCTTGCCTTCGGGTGTGTTAAGATAATCCTCATCATGGGTGTCTTGGGTAAAAAGCACAAGCTCACCGCAGCCGGCGGCTATGCGCGCCGCAACTTTGTCCACGATAGCAACGCCCTCAGCAGTGCCCAGCGCGCCGTCAATAAAGTCCTTTTGCATATCTACTACAATTAGTATTTTCATGGGAGCCTCCTATAAAATCACGCCTAGCAGTATCAAAAAGCCCGGTATAAATGTGCTGGCGATGCCGTTTAATATCAGGATATGCGGTGTTAGCTTGTCCACGGCCTTGCTGCCGCATAGAATGGCCAAAAAGCTTTGCGCCCACAGCGCGCCCCACATGGCCCACATATACACCATTTCCCATGGGCCGCCGTTTACGAGGGTGTCTCCCATGAAAACAAAGGACACAATACCTGCAAACAGGCCATATAGGCCAAAAACCTTCCAGTTTGTGCTGCCAAAAAAGATGTGTGCAGCTATGATGAAATAGTTAATGGCGAAAAGCCACATGGCGGCGGAAAAGCCGAAGGTTATGTGATCTGTGGCGTTGGCGGCTTGGAAAATGGCATTGATGGCGATAACAAGGCCCACAAGGACATTGGCCACGCCTTTTACCTTATCATCAACCTTCGTGATATAGCTTACGCCGTTTAAAGTTAGCGCAAAGCCCGCAAATAATAGGTTTATACCTAGCATAAAATTCCCTCCCTTATGTGTATTACATGTGTCAAGACATATGTAAAGTATATCAGGAAGATTTACCCCTGTCAAGCTAATTTTCAAACAAGAACCCTTGTGCTTTTAGGGCCTGTACGATGCCCTCGAAATGGGCTTTGTCGCGACAGGCTATTGTGTGCAGATGCACCCCTTGGGTAAGCTCTGCCAGCAGCTTAGCCTCGGAAGACTTCACCCTAGCCAAAAAAGCGTCCACATCATCACGATTTTTCAAATTAAGGCACCCCGTAATTTCGCCGTAAAGCTCGTGCTCTACGATGACATTTACGATGATGCCCCCTAGGTCTACAATTATATACAATTCGGACTGGGTGGCCTCCGCCGTGTGCTGGCAGGCCACTTTGCCAAAAAATTTATTTTCATCGCGAGATTGCGAAACGATATATCCTCTTGATGTTGCCGTAATTTCATGGCCCTGGGCGCGCAGCAGCGCAACATCGCCGACGATAATCTGACGGCTCACGTCCAGCTTGCCCGCTAAAGCAGAGGCGCTTATGGGGGCGTCCGCTTTCTCAATTGCATCTAGTATATGCTTTCTTCGTGTATTTGCATTCATAATTATGCCCTAATTGGATTGTTAGTTTTCTCATGGCCGATGGTTGTTGACGGGCCATGGCCCGGATATGCCACTGTTTGCGGCGGAAGGCCGAAAAGGTAGGCAAGGGATTCTTTTAGCACGGCGAAATTGCCTGTTGGTAGGTCATAACGGCCGTAGGATTCGCGGAAAAGGCAGTCGCCGGAGAAAAGTATGTCGGCCTCTGGTATGTAAAAGCTGATGTGGCCGTGGGTGTGGCCGGGTGTGGAAATTACGCGGATGTTGCCAAAACCAAAATCAATTTCTTGGTTATCCGTTAAAAATTCATCCACATCGGCGGTTATCGGCGGCATACCAAAGGTTTTTGTGCCGTTTAGGGCCTGGTCATTTGCCAGGGCGGCCTCTTTTTCAGAGGTGTAAACCTTAACGCCAAGGGCTTCTTTGACCTTATTTACGGCACCTATATGGTCCAAATGGCCATGGGTAAGCAAAATAGCGGCCACATCAAGGCCACTGTCGGAAATCTCCCTTAAAATTCTGCCGGGTTCTGCGCCGGGGTCGATAATGATGGCTTTTTTGTTGTTTTCATCATAGCATATATAAACATTAGTTTGCGCAAAGCCCACAGGCAATGTGATTATCTTGATTTTCATTGGTTTTCTCCTTGATAACGGGCGAATTGCCATCCATCTCTACGAATACAGCTCTGCAATTATTTTTAATATTTCTATGCTGGCGTTTATATCTTCCGGGATTTCTAAATGATGGTTGGCGCCTTCAATTAGCTTTAAAGACACTTTGTTGCGTTGGCAATGATTTTTAAGCACATCTGCCTGCATTTGCTTATCTTTTGTTCCGGATACAACCATGCTTATATTGTTGTTATTTGTAATATATGGTAGAGTTTGTTCGACCGGAGTTAGGTAGATATGCCTTATATTGCTGATGTTAAGCTTATCTGTCAGCCATCCCGCAATTATAGTTCCTAGGCTTTTCGAGACAAAAACAATATCATCGTAGCTTGAAAAGTCTATAGCTTCAATTTGTGGCAAAATGAAGGATTTTATGTTTTCAATAATTTCATCAGGACTCAGATTTTTCTTTAAGCAGTCACCATAGTTAATTTTCACACAATCGTATCCTTTTAATGCGCGGTACTTAAATTCGGCAAAGTGTAATAACGGTTTTTCTGTTGTGTAGTTGCCGCCGGGAAATAGAATTACTAGGTTTTTTGGTATGGTTTCCATGGTCGGCTTTCTCCTTGCTTAACGGGTTGGCACAGCTTTTGTGTTTTCCCTAAGCTGTCGTAATTCTTCCTACATCGTGTACGCCGCGTATATTTCTTAGCCTGGCGGCCACCCTTTCAAGCTCTTCTCTGTCGCCCACGCTAATTGCGGCGGTGAAAATGGCCTCATCGCCTGATACACGGCATTGCAGGGCTTTTATTTCCACCTTCATTTTGCCTAAAAGCTCCGTCACTTTAGACACGAGATTCATATCATCGCAGGCGATGTTAAGCTCTACATGGAAGCTGTTGCCACTGTTTTGCACAATATTCCATTCGGCTTCAATCAGGCGTTCTGCTTCATGGCTTGGCAGGTTTATGATGTTGATACAGTCTGTTCTATGGATAGAGGCACCCCGCCCACGGGTGATAAAGCCTACAATTTCGTCACCGGGCACAGGGCCGCAGCATTTGGCAAAGCGGGTTTCCATGTCGCTTTCGCCACGCACAATAACGTCGCCTATATGGGTTTTTGTCTTGCGCTTGGCCGCTTTGTTAACATCGTCCATGATGGCTTGTGGGTCTATCGGCTCGGGATTGTGTACAAGATATTCTTCGTAAAGGCGGTTTATTACCGCATTTTCGCTTATAGCACCATGCCCGACAGATGCACACAAAGTATCAAAATTTTTATAGCTATGTCGGCTTAAAATAAGCTTTTCACTTTCAGGCGTTAAAAGCTTCGACATCGTTAGGCCTTTGCGCTTGGCGGCCTTCTCCAGTATCTCCTTGCCCTTTGCTATATCTTCGGCTTTGTTTTCCTTTTTAAGCCACTGTTTTATCTTATTTCTGGCCTGACTGGTCTTTACTATTTTAAGCCAATCCGACGAGGGGCCTTTGGAGTTTTGGCTGGTCATTATTTCTACTTGCTCGCCATTTTTTAGGACATATTCCTTGCTTTCTATTTTGTGGTTAACTTTTGCGCCAACCATACGGTTGCCCACGGAAGAATGTATGGCATAAGCAAAATCTATACAAGTGCTGCCCTTTACAAGAATTTTTACCTCGCCGCGCGGTGTAAAGCAGTGAACAAATTCTGTATATACGTCCAAATCGCCTTTTAGGGCTTCAAGAAATTCTGCATTATCGTCAGTGTCGGTATGCAACTCCAAAATTTCGCGAAGCCATGCCAGCTTCACTTCAGAGCTATCCGTACCCTCAACATTTTCCTTATATTTCCAATGGGCGGCAATCCCGTATTCCGCAACGCGGTGCATGTCGTTTGTGCGTATCTGCACCTCAAAGGGCTCGCCGCCCGGGCCCATAAGGGAATTATGAAGGGACTGATAGCCATTGGTTTTGGGCGTTGCTATATAGTCCTTATGGCGGTCCGGTATAGGTGAAAAGATGGAATTTACGGCACCATGGGCCACATAGCATTGATATTTATCGTCAGTATCTAAGATGATGCGCACGGCGAAAAGGTCAAAAATTTCATCAATTTCCTTACCTTGGTTTTTCATCTTCTTATATATGGAGAAAAAATGCTTTGGCCGACCCTCTACCTTAGCTGAGAGGTTATGGTCTGCCAACACCTGTTTTATGCTGCCCACGATGTCTTCAACATATTTCATGCGCGCGCTGCGCTTCATGCTTATTTTGCTTCTAAGGTCGTTATACGCATCAAGGTTGGAATATCTAAAGGAAAGGTCTTCCATTTCGCGGCGCAATGAGGATATGCCAAGCCTGCCGGCAAGGGGCGCGTAGATGTCAAGAGACTCTTGGGCAATGCGCTGCTGTTTGTTTTCAGGCATAAAGCGCAATGTGCGTAAATTGTGCAGGCGGTCGGCGATTTTGATGATGATGACACGTATGTCGTTGGACATGGCCAAAAACATCTTGCGGAAGTTTTCCGCTTGCTCTTCTTCCTTGCTTTTGCTGCTGTCAGATCTTTGGGCCGCATATCTTCTTAGCTTGGTGACACCATCCACCAAATTTGCCACTTCTTCGGAAAACATCTCTTTTAGGTCGTTATATTCATAATCCGTGTCTTCGATGATGTCGTGCAATATGCCGGCGGCGATGGTTTCGCGGTCCATTTCAAGGTCTGCCAAAATATGGGCCACTTCTATGGGATGGATTATATAAGGCTCTCCAGACTTTCGCTTTTGGCCCTCATGGGCCTCTTTAGCAAGGTTGTAAGCCTTTTTAACCAGCGTAAAATTTGAAGAAGGATGGTATTTTTTCATTTTGGCAAGGAGAGATGAAAAGAGCTCGTCAGGTGTTTTGGTTTGGGCATCAAAAGGGGGCGGGTTTAGCTCGTCTAAACTATCTGTATGACCTGTTTTAGTGGCAACAGCACCAATTGCAGTATCGTCAAACAAAAGTATATTCTCGTTATACATGACATCATCCTCCTTCCTGATTAATGCATCCTGCGTTTGGGTATGTTTCCCCATTATACTCCAAATCAAACGAGTTTGCAAGTTGTTTTATAGTTAAAAACTTTAAACCACGGAAAGCACAGAAATACACGGAAAACCTCGTAACATAAGGGGTTTTTCCGTGTGCTTCTGTGCTTTCCGTGGTTATAAAAATTAGTAATAGTTTAAAAATTCGCCTTTTCAAATTTATCCATCAAGTCCTCAAAGATGGACAGTGCTTGTTTTATAGGCTCCGGCGATGTCATATCTAGTCCGGCTTCTTTTAGCAACTGAATTGAATAGTCCTTCGAGCCGCTTTTTAGAAGATTAAGATATTTCTCGACAGCGGGTGCGCCCTCTTCACGTATTTTTTTAGACAGGGCCATAGCTGCGCAAAAGCCTGTGGCATATTGATACACATAGTATGCACGATAGAAATGCGGTATGCGGCTCCATTCATAGATAATGGTGTCGTCAATCACCATATGCGGCCCAAATTGCTTTGTCACCATCTCTTTATGCAGGTTTTGTAGTGAATCTACCGTTAGGGGCACGCCTGCGTCCGCCATTTCATGGGCGCGCATCTCAAACTCAGCAAACATAGTCTGGCGGAAAACTGTGCCTTTAAACTGCTCCATAAAATAGTTTAGCAGATAGTTGTATTTTGCCTTGTCGCTAGGCGGCGTGGTGCTAAGCAAATGCTCCATTAGCAGGGCTTCGTTTACCGTGGACGCAATCTCCGCTAAAAAGATGGTGTATCCACCATAAACGCGAGGCTGGTTGGCACCACTGTAATAGCTGTGCATGGCATGGCCAACTTCATGGGTCAGCGTAAACATTTCCTTGATGGTGTCGTCGTAATTTAGCAGGATATACGGATGGGGTATGCCGTAAACATTGGCACAATAGCCGCCTGTAGCCTTGCCCTTGTTTTCGTACACATCAATCCAATTTTCATCATAGCATTTTTGCACCAAAGCCTGATATTCCGCTCCCAAAGCCGCTGTACCCTCAAGCACGATGGCTTTGGCGCCTTCCCAGCTTACTTTGGTGTCGGCATCCTCAACAATAGGGGTGTAAACATCGTAAAAATGCAGTTCCTCCACCTTTAGGCAGCGCTTGCGAAGCTCTACATACCTGTGCA
>WQVI01000020.1 GCA_009781625.1 Defluviitaleaceae bacterium
CCGAAAAAGATTTATTTAACCAAAATGGCGGCTATCAAACCATCCTTTCCAAAAACACCCTGATGTATCCTTGCCGTGTATGCGGAAGCGGACTTTTGCGACAGGCCTTCTTGGGAGGTAATATTTATTTTTGTCCTACTTGCCAACCTTACTAAAGGGTTGGCTTTTTTCATTAAAATTACTCGTTTATAAATTCAGTCTATGCCGTTTAGACTGAATTTACGGGCTTTCCTCGCATTTTTGTCTTGACAATTCATAAAAGTTATGTTACACTAGCCGGTAAACCTAATTGTTTAGCAAAGAAAAGGTTAAACGATTAGATTTGCAATGTAACCCGTATACATAACATTTTTCAAAAAAGGAGGTAATTTGTTATGTTAAAAAGAATTATTAGCTTTGCTTTGGCGGCGATGATGGCTATTGCTTTGGCAGCTTGTGCCGCGGCACCGCCACCAGCACCTGTCGCAACACCAACCCCTGCACCAGCAGCAACACCAACCCCACCACCGGCGCAAAGCGATGATGACGATGATGAAGTTAATATCGTTGAAGTTGGCGAATGGAGAATTGGCATTATGACAGGCACAGTTTCTCAAGGTGAAGAGGAATATCTTGCTGCCGTAAGAATGCAAGAGCGTTTTGGCGCAGACCGCATCTTCAGAACCACATATCCTGACAACTTTAGTGCTGAAATGGAAGTAACAATTGCTAACGTACAGGCTTTGGCCGATGCGGGTGCTAATGCAATCGTAATTGTACAGGCGCCTCCTGGTTCTATCGCAGCTATCCAAACCACCCGTGAGCTGTTTGGCGATGATATCTTCTTCTTCACAGGCGTTACGCACGAGCCTCCCTCCGATATTTCTGCACACGCAGATATCGCGATGATTTCCGATGACCTTTCCATGGGTAGAGTTATCGTGGAGCAAGCAGTAGCAATGGGTGCTGACACATTTGCACACATTTCCTTCCCACGCCACCTTGGCATGGAAAATATTGCCGCTCGTCGCGCACTTCTTATGGAGACCGCCGAAGAATTTGGCCTCCAATGGGTAGAACTGACAGCACCAGACCCATCTACAGAGGGTGTTGCACAAGCACAGATGTTTATTTTGGAAAATGTGCCTCGTTGGGTAGCAGAACATGGCCCTAACACAGCCTTCTTCTCTACAAACTGTGGTATGCAAGAGCCTTTAATTACACAAATTGCAGCTTACGGCGGCCTATATCCATTGCAGTGCTGCCCAAGCCCGTTTCACGCGCTGCCAGCTGCCTTTAACGTTTCCATGGATGGCCGCGAAGGTGATGTAGACTTCCTTATCAGCCAGCTTACAGATGCTGTTGCAGCTGCCGGCGGCACAGGGCGTTTCTCTACATGGCCTATACCTATCAACATGTTCTTGGTTGAAGTTGGCGTTCTGTATTCTATCGAATTCTTAGAAGGCAGAACCGATGGCCGCCATGACCGCGCAGTGCTTGAGCGCATCGTTAACGAAGTAGCCGCTTCTTACGGCGGCGGTGTTGACCTTAGCAACTGGCCTTTAGGCGATGGCACCTACATTGATAACTTCTACAGAGCCCTTTCAGAATTTATAGATTTCTAGAAAATTCAATGCAATGGTTTTATAAACTATGAAATAAGCCGCCTAGCCTTTAGAGACCAGGCGGCTTATTTAAACAAAAAAGGAGGGATATCTGCTTGCATGAAAAATATGTGTTGCAACTAGAGGGCATACGCAAGGCCTATGGCGAAAATGTGGTGCTTGATGATGTGTCCCTTAGGGTTAAGCCCGGCGAAATTCACGCGCTGTTGGGCGAAAACGGGGCAGGAAAATCTACATTAATGAATATTCTCTTCGGGATGCGGGTTATCCATGATACTGGCGGCTACGATGGCGTTGTTAAAATTTCTGGGGAAGAAGTGAAGTTTACGGCACCCACAGATGCGCTGGCCGCCGGCATAGGCATGGTGCATCAGGAGTTTATGCTTATACCGGGCTTTACCATAACGGAAAACATAAAGTTGGGACGTGAAGACACTGCGCCCACAGTAGCCAGCCGCATTTTTGGCAAAAGCCTGGAGCGTCTGGACCGTGAAAAAATGGATGGCGACGCACGAAGGTCGTTAGATTCTATCGGAATGGGCATTGAAGAGCATGTGCGCGTGGCAGGCTTACCTGTTGGCTACATGCAGTTTGTTGAGATTGCCCGAGAAATTGACAAGCTAGGCATAAAGCTGCTTGTTTTTGACGAACCCACAGCGGTGCTAACAGAGGGCGAAGCCACCCAGCTTTTAGAAGTTATGAACACAATCACCCAAAAGGGCATTGCAATAATTTTTATCACCCACCGCCTTTCAGAGGTTATGGACGCCGCACACAACATGACGGTGCTTCGTGATGGCGAATTGGTAGGAACCAAGCCCATTGCCGAAACAAACCTGGCGGAAATTGCGGAGATGATGGTGGGTCGCAGCATTGAAAACCTTGGTATTGCGGCCGATGGTGAAGAAAGTGACGCGCCAATTGCCATAAGCGTGCGGGATTTGCATGTGGACATGCCAGGCGAGCGTGTGCGCGGCGTTAGTTTCGACGTGCGCGAGGGCGAAATTTTCGGCATTGGTGGCATGGCGGGTCAGGGCAAGGTTGGCATTGCCAATGGCATCAGCGGCCTGTTTTCCGCCGAGGGCAGTGTTACCGCCTTTGGCCAGCCTCTTAACTTATCAAGGCTTGGCGAAGCCCTAGAGCATGGCATCGCCTTTGTATCCGAAGACCGCCGGGGCGTTGGGCTTTTGCTGGATGAAAGCATCGCTTACAACATTATGTTTCGTGTTATGACAACCCAGCGCGAATTTTTAAGCCGTTTCGGCCCCATTAAGCTGCTTAACCGCCGCAAAATGCAGCAACATGCTGACGATATGATAAAGCTTTTGGACATACGCTGTCGCAGTGGACGGCAGAAGGTAGGCACCCTTTCCGGCGGCAACCAGCAAAAGGTTTGTTTGGCTTCGGCCCTTACCGCAAAACCAAAGCTGCTTATCGTTTCAGAGCCTACCCGCGGCATCGACATTGGCGCAAAAGAACTTATCTTAAACTATCTGACGAAGCTTAGGGAAGAAGAGGGCCTTACCGTTATCATGATAAGCAGCGAGCTGGGCGAGCTTCGTAGTTTATGCGACCGCATCGCCATTGTAGCCGACGGAAAAATTGTAAATATTTTGCCTCCAAATGCCACTGATGCCGAATATGGCCTGGCCATGAGCGCCGTCAGCGCAGAGGAAGCAGGAAAGGTGGTGCAAAGTTAATGAGTCAAATGACTGCTAAAAACGAGCCATCTACCTTCGTAAAAAATGTTAAAAGGCTTGTAAACGACTTCGGCCTGCCGCGCTTAATTATTTTGACGCTGTTTATATTGCTATTTGTCATGGCGGGCATATACGATATGAATTTGCCGTCATTTTTCGGCGATGTGTTGCGCCGCTGGGGCATGTGGGGCATTTTGGTGCTGGCCATGGTGCCCGGTATACAAAGCGGCATCGGCCCCAACTTTGGCGTTACCGTCGGCATCGTCGGCGGCCTTGTGGGTGCCGTGCTAAGCATAAATATGAACCACGCCGGCGTGTTTGATTTTGTAACAAATCCTGCTTTGCATACAATTGTGTTGGCTTTGGTGGCTATTGCCATCGGTCTTGCCCTTGCCATTCCAATGGGCATACTTTACGGTATGCTGCTAAACCGCGTAAAAGGCAGCGAAATGGCGGTTTCTGTGTATGTGGGCTTTTCCGTTGTTAATTTGTTTAACATTTTATGGGCAACCTTCCCTGTCACCGCCAGCATCCTCATCCTTCCGGCAACAGGCCGCGGCCTGCGCCAGATGGTAAACCTACGGGACGACTTTGGCGGGGCTTTTGACGAACCACTAAGGTTTGCCATAGGAGACATGACCATACGCCCCGGGCTTTTAATTGTGTTTTTCCTGGCTTGTTTCTTGATGTATCTTTTCACAAGAAGCCGCCTCGGCATGATGATGAGCGCCGCGGGCTCTAACCCAAGCTACGCCCGCGCCAGCGGCATCAATGTTGAAAAGATGCGCGTCTTGGGTACAACCATCTCAACAGCCCTTGGTGCTGTAGGTATCATCATCTATGCCCAAAGCTTCGGCTTTTTGCAGCTATATCTGGCACCTTTGATGATGGGCTTTACGGTTGTGGCATCCGTGCTTCTTGGCGGCGCAACTGTTAGAAGAGCAAGGGTTTTCGATGTGCTGCTGGGCGCGTTTTTGTTCAACGGCATTTTGACAATAGCCTTGCCGCTGGCAAACACCATGCTGCCCGATGTGCCCGGCGTGCCGGAGATGCTGCGCCTCATCATCACCTACGGCATAGTATTGTATGCCCTTAGCAAAGTGAAAGGGGGTCGATAGAAATGAACAATAAAGTGCGCGATTTCCTTTTTGAAAACAAAGTAGTTCTGCTGTTTTTATCCATCACCCTGTTTGCCTTCTGGGCTTCAGGTTTGTCCACAGTTGTATTTTTTAGCGAGCTTTTCACCCGCTTCGGCCGTAACACATTTATGGTGCTGGCCCTGCTTATCCCCGTCATAGCGGGACTTGGTCTAAACTTCGGCATAGTTGTTGGCGCCATGGCTGCCCAAATTTCCATGTTTTTGGTCATTCTTTGGGGCGGCGACGGTGTATCCGGCATTTTCTCCGTAGCACTTTTAGCCACGCCTATCGCAATTGTGCTGGGCTACCTCGTCGGGCGTCTGTTTAACAGCATGAAGGGGTCTGAAATGATAGGCGGCATGGTAACTTCCCTATTTGCCGATGGTTTTTACCAATTTCTGTTCCTTTTCGTCTTTGGCGGCATCATCCCCATCGCTTACGCACGACTAATGACTTCTACCGGCGTTGGCGTACTAAATGCAATAGATTTGGGAGATATGCGCCAGGCTTTGGATAATATATCCATGTTCCACATTCTCAATGTGTCTTTCTTTGTCATGCTGGCCTTTGTAGCCCTTTTGCTGATTTACAGGCTGGTAAAAAAGCAGCCCATCAAGATGTTTGGCCCAACCGGCCTGATAAAGCCTCTTGTGATACTTGGGTTTCTGCTCATCGGATATATCTTAACATGGACTGTCACGCCATTTTTGCTTTTCACTTACGAAAACCGTCTAAACGGGGTATATGCCTCGCGTTTGGTCGCAATAATCATTTCTGCGGTGCAGATATACCATATCATACGCGATATACGTGATGAAAAGCGTCCCGGCTTGCCCATAAAACGTTTCGTGATATTGGGCCTTGTTGCCGTGGGCTTCTTGGTCACATTACTTCCTGAAATTTCTAATGGTTTGGCCCATGTTAGAATTCCTGTCTTCACCTATATGATTATAGGCGGGCTATGCCTCTTCATCAAATGGTTTATAAACACCCGCTTGGGGCAAAACATGCGCACCATCGGCCAAGACCGTAACGTGGCAACCGCCGCCGGCATAAATGTAGACCGCACGCGCATCATCGCAATGATTATGTCCACAGTGCTTGCCGCCTACGGCCAAATTATAATCATACAAAGCTTCGGCGTTATGACAACCTATGGCGCCCATATGAATGTCGGCCTTTATGCCATAGCCGCGCTGTTGGTAGGTGGCGCAACCGTAACCCGCGCATCTGTAAAGCACGCCATCATTGGTGTTTTGCTGTTTCATTCGTTGTTTATCCTGGCTCCGGCAGCCAGCACCAACCTAATGGGTGCCGCCCTGTTTGGCGAGTACTTCCGCGTGTTTGCGGCCAATGCCGTTATCGCCCTTGCCCTTATAATGCACGCTTGGAAACGGGTGAAGAAGCGTAAGAATGAAAAGGCAAAGGCAACAGCGGCATAATTCTATTTGATTTGCTATAACGCAAAATCACCACCGACAATGTCAGTGGTGATTTTTATTTTATAGCTATTTAACTTGAAAAGACATACAAGAAAACGCAGGATTTTTTCACAAATGCAAGGAAGCGCCGACGCCGTGTGCCTAAGGGCACACAAGGAGAAGCTGACGAAGCAGTTGTGAAAAAAGACAAGTTTTGTTGTGTGGATTTTTGAGTTAAATAGCTATATTCTTATAATCCAAGAATTTGCCTTGCTTCTGCCGGTGTAGCAACCTCAAGGGTAAATTCCTCAATGCAACGTCTTGCTCTCTCCACAAACTGCACATTGCTTTCGGCAAGAACGCCGCGTTTGTAAAGCACATTATCTTCCATGCCAACGCGGATATGGCCGCCCATGGCTATTGCGGCGTACATAATCTCCATAGCAGATGCTCCCACGCCAAAGGCGCTCCATGTAGAGCCCGGCGCAACCTCTTCCATGGTATCACGCATGAAAACAAGGTTTTTCGTGGTGCCTTTGATGCCGCCGGGCACCCTCATGCAAAATTGGAAGTGATAAGGGGCCTTTAGCACGCCTGTTTTGATGTAATATGCCGCATTGTAAATCATGCCGGGGTCAAACACTTCAATTTCGGGCTTTACACCCACCTCTTGCATCATGCCGCCCAGCTTCACCAAAAACTTGGGGCTGTTTTCAAAAATGGTGCTGTGGGCCCAGTTCATTGTGCCGCAATCGAAGGTGGCAATTTCGGGCTTTAGCTCGTAAAAGGGCTTTAGGCGGTCGGCTTCTTTTAGGCCAATGCCGCCGGAAGTTGTTATGTTAAGGATGATGTCGCAATCCTTCTTGGCGCGGATAAGGCCCACAACCTCATCAAATTTCTGGAAGTTCATGGAAGGCGTGCTATCATCTTCGCGCACATGCAGATGGGCTATGGCCGCCCCTGCCTTCCAACAATTGTAAACCTCTTCTGCAATCTCAACAGGCTGCAAAGGCACATTGGGGTTGTTTTCCTTTGTGGGCCAAGCTCCCGTTGTCGCAACAGTAATTATGCGTTTATTTCTTAAATCAGACATGGCTACCTCCCTCTAGATACAACCCGCGTAAGTATAGGTTCTTTCCGGCACATCGTTTATGTCGTCTTCATCAATTTCCGCAACACAGCGCACCATAGAGCCATCGCCCATATACCAACGGATTGGGAAGCAGAAGAAGCGGAAGCGTTTGTTGGATATTTTGTCCAAATCTCCGCCAAGGTTTTCCACGCCGACGATGCCGTTGCCCAGCATATATTTGTGGCAAGGCTCCCAGGTGCCCCAGCCGCTTACGGCCTCAAGCTCGCCATATTTTGCGTCATAGGCCGCTTTGCCATGGACTTCGATATAGACGTCCTTGTCAAATTCCGCATAGGCTTCCAGGCCAAATTGCTCTATATATTCCTCGGTGATAGGCTTGCCAGATGCGCCAATGAGGTTAAGTTTTGTCATGCCATTGTTGCCCATGGCCGTGTGCAGCGGGTGGTCAAGGGCTTGCATGTCCATGGCCACGCATTTCACCTTATGCTTCACAAACCACTTGCCCGCCTCAACGCCTGGGCCGCAAGAATAATGATAATAATCCTTGCTATCATCAAACAAACGATGCATACCCGTGTTAAGCAATATCACCATGCCCTCAAGCTCTTCGGGCTTGATATTTGCGCGTTTGCAAGCATCTTCAAGATGCTCCGGCATAATAAGGCCCCATTTTTCAATTTTAATTTCAAGACACACAGCATCGCCTGTGTAAGCATCAATTGGCATTTCGTGGGTGTAGCGGGCGCGTTTGCCGTCAAATTCGCGCTCCATTACATGGCGCGGCGCGTCGCAATGGGTGCCGGTATGCTGCACGCAATCTATGCGCTGTGTAAGCACCCCACCCTTCGCCAGGCCGTGCATATTGTCTATAACAGGCTTTGCAAAATATGGCCAGCGCGGGATGTCCGCGCTAAAAGGATGTGATAAATCAACAAAAACTTTCTTTCCCATGATATTTTCCTCCTCTTATTTCAGTGATTTTATGAGATATTCTCTAAGCCTAACCCTTGAAGCTTCCATTTCATCGGACGGCCATTCCTGCCAGCCTTTTCCGCTGGCAAAGCCTACATCGCCCTTGTCCAGCATCTCTTGCAGACATGGGGATGGTTCGTGATTATCAGCCAGAAACTTCAAGATGTAGCTGTGGATGTTGTAGCTTAGCTGTATGCCCACCATGTCAGAATTTTCCATAGGGCCAAGGATAGGCCAGCGCAATCCCGGGCCGTATTTACAGGCATCATCCACAGTGGCAGGGTCTGCAATGCCTTCTTGCACCATGTAGAAGGCTTCGCGCCACAGGGCATGTTGCAGGCGGTTTGCCACAAAGCCGGGCACATCCTTTTTGCATAGGATGGGCTTTTTGCCGCAATCTGCCATTAGCTTCATGGTGGCGTCTATATATTTGTCAGGGGTGTGCTCTGTGCGCACAACTTCCACAAGGGGTATGAGATGGCCGGGATTCCAGAAATGCGCACCAACTACACGATCCTTGTGCTTGCATTTGGCCGCAATTTCGGTTACGCTCATAACCGAGGTGTTGGTGGCCAAAATGGTGTCCGGACGGCAATATTGCTCAATTTCCGCGAACAAGTCCTGCTTGGTCTCCATCACTTCCGGCGCACATTCAATCACAAAATCCGCATCAGCCGTGGCAGTTTTTAAGTCCGTCTCAAATTTGATGCGGCCAATAATGTCCTTTTTTTCGGCCTCGGTAGCCGCACCCTGGGCTATCATAATGTCCAGATTTTTTTCAATGGCCTCATATCTGTCGTCCCTTAGCTGGCGCGTCCTTAGCACCACATCAAGGTCGGAATTTGCCGCAAAAACCTGTGCCAAAGAATTTCCCATCAGGCCCGCGCCTATGATGGCAATTTTTTTAATTTCCATACGCGTTTACCTCCGTTGTTAGTTGGCCCAGTATCCGCCGGTGGCGTCGTAATTGCCGCCTGTCAGAAAGTCCGAGGCAGGCGCCGCCAAAAATGTGGCAAGGCCGATAAAGTCTTCCACCTCGCCCAGCCGCCCGATAGGCAGCCGCTTTAGGAAGTTTTGATACACCGCCGATTCTGGGTCAAACATCCATTCCGTAAGGTCAGAGCGGAAGACGGTGGGGTTGATGGTGTTAACATTTATGCCGTGGGGTGCCAAATCGCAGGCCATGGCTTGGGCCATAACGTCGCAGCCGCCTTTAGATGCACAATAGCCCGTATAGCCCTTCATGCCCATCTTGCTGCGGGCCGAAGATGTTATCACAATCTTGCCGCCGCGGCCTTGGGCCACCATTTTTTCAGCCGCAAGCTTGCAGATGATGTAGACGCTCTTTAGGTCGGCATCCATTATCTGCTGCCACTCGTCTATGCTTTGCTCCAAGATATCCTTGGCTTTATTGTAGCCATGGCACACGGCCAAAATGTTGATTTCGCCGTAAGTCGTCGTTGTAAAGTCAACAATTTTCTTTGCATCGGCCTCAATAACAGGGTCCGCCGCTATATATGCGCAATCCAAGCCCTCGGCTTTAAATTCGGCTGTTAGCTCTGCCAGCTTTGCTTCATTTCTTGCCGTCAGCACCACCTTAGCGCCTTGATAACCATAGGCCTTAGCAACCGCACTGCCCAAAGCACCCGTAGCACCCGTCACAACGGCCACCTTGCCCTCAAGGCTAAACATATTTTGCGCAAATTCTTTTCGTACTTTTACCATTTTCTCACCCTTTTCTTATTCGGGATAGTTTACAACAACCAGCATCCTTGCGGGCAGGTTGCTTTTGTTGGCAAGTCCCCTGCCCTCGTAAGGCAAAATTGTGATGCTTTCGTCTTTACCAATGACATATTCTTTGCCACTTTTGTCATTAATTGTTATTTCGCCCTCAAGGACATAATAAAATTTCTCTAGCGGGTTGTCCTCATAAGCCCATTCTGCGCCGCCGCCGGGCAAGAAGGTGGACACACCCGCCCAAAATTTCGCGGCCCCCGTTTCTTCTTTGCCGTGGATGCGCATGGCCGTCATGCCAAAGTGGCCCGGGGCTTCATATGCTTTTAACTCTTCAATTGTACGTTTTGTCATTTATCTCCATCCTTTCATTGGCCAGCGCAGTGGCATACGCAATTGCATAATCTGTATCGTAAGAGAGGGATATCATCACGCGCGAAATGCCCTTTTCTTTTGCGATTTCAAGCAGCTCACCATGCAAAATCACAGAAGGTGCGCCCTTTTCGTCATTTAAAATCTCAATCTCACAAAGCGCACCTCTGCTGACATCTATTCCCAACGATTTATACACCGCCTCTTTGCCCGCAAAGCGTGTCGCGAAATACTGTGTAGGGTCATCGCGCTTTACAGCCTGCTCCCGCTCTGCCTGGGTAAAAGTCTTGCGTATAAATGGGTCTGACAAATCAACGGAAGCTCGACCTATGCGGTCGATGAGCAAAATGTCAACTCCAACACCCAAAACCATAGGTCAAGCCTCCTCTGAATTTAATTAACGATATACATAATCTCCCGCTTGATATTTTGGCGGTATAACAGGAATTTGCAAGAAGGATTCATATTCGCCGCCGGCGTGGATGATGTGATTGCCCTTGTTGTCGGTGTCCCAGCGAAGAGGCTCAAACCAGCCCTCGCGGATATAGCGTCCCGAAATTTGAATACGAAGCTGTTGGCCCTTATGCCAAATGCGGCTTATAGGCACAATTTCCACATCAACAGGCACAATCTCGCCCGGGCTAAGCTTTTCGTCCTTTTGGTGGGCCTGAATCGGCTGGAAATCCGTCGAGCGTTTTTCATCCAGCGCACGGCGCGAAACGCGCATTTTGCCCCAAGTTCCCGGATGAGGCTCGCCCAACACCGAGGTTGGAATCCATTCGCCATTTTCATCCAGCTTTTGGATGTTGATAAACATATCCATGTCATCATGGCCATCAGCCTCAACAAACATGCGCAGCTTCATAAAGCCCGTAAGCTCTGTGGTTTCTTCAAACTTAAAGTCAAAATTGACAAGGCCTGTCTCAGATTCATAGCTCACTTTCGCCGCCTTCTCAACAGGGTTTTGGCTTAGGCCGCCCTTTGAAGCATCCAGATAAAGCTTTTGATATTGCGTGCGCGCAAGAGGGAATTCCCTCTCCGGGCGGTTCTTTTGAAAGTCATAATCATGGGCATCCATAACCTCTAGGCGCACCCGCGGGGTTTGCTCCCAGCCATTGTGTATGTTTTTAAGATAACGGTCGTAAAACTTGCGCAAATCTTCTATATTGTCGTTGTGGTAAGCATCGGGCCACTCAAACTCCCGGTGGAAACGTATCCACTTTTTGGTGGAACGGGTTTTACGGAAGCCGTTTACTGTGCCGCGTAGGTGGAAATGGCTCCAGGAAGCCGCCACATAGGTCGGAATTCTGATTTTTGTTAAATCCGGCACTTTATCCGCCCAGTATTCATTGAAAAACGGATATTTATGCGCCATGGCCGCTTGGTCGTCAACATAATTCAGGCCTGTTAGCGAGCCAATGATGAACTGGTTGAAAGAAAGGGCCGGGATGCCGCCTTCGTAAAGGGATTCGCTATAGGTGCAGGTTGTGCCTTCCCATGGGGCGATACATTTAAGCGACGGCGGCTGCTGCGCCGCAATGCGCCATTGCGTCATAGCCACGCAAGAATTGCCCGCCATGCCAATTTTGCCGTTGCACCACCATTGCTTCGCCAGCCATTCGATAAAATCATAGCCATCTTCGGCATCTTGGGTGCCAAACATGCTTACGTCGCCTTCAGAATAGCCGACACCCCGTGGGTCTACGTTAGCCACGGCATAGCCATGGTGGCACCAGTAGCCTGGGTCTGCGGATTCAAATTTCGCCATTGTTGAAACAGTCCCGGGGGGCACGCCCATAATTTGCCATTCTGACATGGCCTCGCCCGGGCGCTTGCCAAACATGCTCCAAGATATAAGGCAAGGTATATCAGTTTTGTCCTTCGGGCGGAAAATATCGGTGTAAATTGTTGTGCCGTCGCGCATTTTAACAGGGACATCCTGCTCGCAAATTAAGCCGTCCTCTGTTTCATATGTGCGCTGGTTAAATGGTGCCGCAAAGCCGTGGGCGGTAGCCGCAAGGCCTTCCAGCTTTGCAAAATCGAAGCCTTCTTCCACGGGCACCGGTATTTTTGTCTTACGATAGATGGTTTCAAGCTCTACGCCGTTAAAGGTTTCCATCTTCGTCTTATATTGAAAATTGCTGCTTTGTCCTTTTTGTTCTGCCATTTTAAATCTCCTTTCGGTTTATTCGCCAAGAAGCTCTGCTATAAAATCCGCGGCTTCTTGTATAGTTTTTTTGCGCATAAAGTCCATATAAGGCACCTCAACGTCAAAGGCATCTTCCAAAAATGTCGTCATTTGCGAAACATTGGCCGACTTTAGGCCTAAATCCGCAAATTTGGTGTCGGCTGAAAGTTCTGACATATCTTTGCCGAGGGTGGCACTTAAACGCTGTGCTATTTTCATTACAGCTTCTTCTCTTACTGACATGATTTTACACTCCTTTAATTTTATTGTGATTTATTTTAATACAAAAATTTTGAAGTTAACGTTACTGGATTGCTTCGACCTTGGACTATACTGGTTTTTTAACTGTCGTTGGCCTCGCAACGACAGTTGAACGTTGCGTTGTTATCGGAAGCCTATGACAGTTCAATTGTAGCACAGTGCAAGGCCGAAGCAATCCAGTTTTATATTCTCAGATCACACCGCCCCTGCCGGGAAAAGTATCAGGGCAAATAGCGATACGATTATGATCGATAAAACCATCCGCACCAGCCATATTACCAGCAGCTGCGAGAACTTTACTGGCAGCTCTGTAGCCATGATGCAGGGCACCCAGGCCGCCAGAAAAACTATGGACGTAATTGGTATCACCGCCATTATGTAGCGCATACGCAGCGTCCATTCCCCTGCAAGCAACGGCAAGGTCGGCAGGATGATATCAATTAGGCTTAAAATTACGCCGGCAGATGCGGCAACGGCCTCTGCCCCTGAAAGGGATATGCTCATTAGCGGCCAGAAAATAAATCCAACCCATTCTATCAAGGGCGTAAAGACGTGAAGTGTGATGCCCACCCCTGCGAAGAAGGTCGTCCCCGTAGCACCGATGCCCAGCACCCCGGCGCAATCCTTCATTATTTTCGCAAAGCTTTTGCCCAAATTTTCTGAATTTGACGCGGTATCCAAAGCCTCTTTCGCGGCGTAGCCCATTATGTGCTTGGTGTACACGCTTTCCGGAATCGGCGTAACTCCCTCGCAATATTCATCCGATATTTTTCTCAGTGGGTACAGCCTGATGCTAATAAGCGTCACTATCAGCAAAATTGCGAAAGTTGACCATAAATACACATTCCATATATGCATTATGTCGGCGTTCATGGCCAGCACTATCATAAAGCCTATTGACGCACTGGTGAAGCTGGTGCCCACCACAATGCCTTCGCGCTTTGTCATGCGGCCTGATTTGTATTCTCTGCTGGAGCCGATATGGCCCACAACAAAGCTTGCCAAAAGCGAGCTTACCGCAATAACAGCAGCGCGGCCGGGAAGTTTAAACACCGGGCGCATAAAGCGGCGCACCAGCACGCCCACAAGGTCTACCAAGCCATAATCCGTTAGAAAAGGCAAAAACGCCGCTGACACAGGAATTGCGATGAAAATCATTATCAGCAGCCTATCCATCACGAAGAAGGCAATGCTTATGTCGCCCGTTAAATCAACACCGGTGAAATACCATGATAAAAATCCCGGGGCGAAGCCGAAATAATATTCGGCCACCGTAAAAGTTAAGAACACAAACCCAAAGGTTTTCATTACGGAAAAGGCAGCGGCAACCTTAGAGCTTCGCCAGGACCTATCAAAGCGGAGAATAAACATGTCAACCAGGCAATAGACGCCGAAAAGCCAGATGATTGCAGGCATCGCCTTGAAATTTCCCGTCCACAGCGCCGCCCGTATGAAATTTATGAGATGCGAGACCAACATGTTTGAATTCGCGCTGACAGTGCCAAATTCCCAGCCAAAAATTGATAACTGGTAGCTGGGTAGCTGGAAATTAATGAAAAACGCGAAGATGCCAAAGGCCGAAAATATTATCAACTTTAGATAGGTTTTTGGCGAATATCCCGCTAAGTTGGGCTTGGGGCTTGCTGTGGACTGGTTTTCGTTCATGCCGTTTACGCTCCTAGTTCATTTGATTTATGTTGATACTATTCAAAATTTGGTTTGCTGGATTGCTTCTAGAAAACCACGACAGTCCAATTGTATTGACGATTGCGAGGCCAACGACAGCTGAACAAACGATATCGTCCAAGGCCGAAGCAATCCAGCAATGTTAAGTCTTAATTAACATTTAACCCTTATTTATGCTTGCTCTCCAAGGTCTTTGGAATTTCTATCGCCTTATATTTCTGTATCAACGGCTGAATCTTCTCCCGGTTCATGCCTGTTGTTTTGTGATTTTCCTTTATTTCATCCAAATGCAAGTCGCGGCAGCGGGGGTCTACGCGCACTCTGCTCATGCCATTTTCAGCCAGCACAAATTTGTATTTGCCGTCGTCACCTTGCACCAAATCGCCACCTGCGCCGCAAACGATACATTCAAGCGGGAAATGCACGCCATCCCAATGAACTTCGCCTTTCGCAATGGCATTGGCATGACAAACAGGACACAGGCCCATGTCTTCCTCGCCCATCCATTTACGTTGGCCTTTCGGTGTGCTTCTTGCCTCAAAAATGTTTTCACCAAGCTTACGTGCGCGGGCAATTTGCTCCGGCTTCAAAAACACTTGGCCGTAGGCGCTGTTGCCTGTTGCCAGCATCATATCAACAACTTCAAGAGAGCCCATAAATGTTGTGGCAGCAAGGCCTTCCAAAGCCATGGACTGCCAAGAGCGCGTAGAGCCGCCCATAGAGATAAGTCCGCAAACCCTGTCAGGTGCTTCATCAATAATGCCTTGCTTTTCAAGCAGCGACACCTCAAACGGCAGGCCGCGATGGGCAAAGGCAAGATAGATGGAAGCCGGCATAAGGTCGTATGTAGGTGCCGTTATGATGATAGCATCCATCTCCATCATTTTTTCCGCTATCATAAAATAATCATCTTTTTCTTTGTATACGCAAAACGGGTCTTTTCCGCCTTTCATGATGTTAATCATACAGCCTTCGCAGCCATTGCAATGCAAGATGTTAAAGTCATGCAGATTTATCATCGAAACTTCTGCCCCTTTTTCTTGACATGCCAAGAGGGCCTCTTTCAACAAAGCCTCAGAATTTCCACCTTTGCGGCCTGATGCAATACCCATTACTTTCATGTTAGTTCCTCCTTGTATTTTAATCCAGCCCATCCCAGATGGGGATGCCGGTATAGTTCTTGGGTTTTTCCTCGCCTTTCAGCACGCGTATCGCGCCGGCGGCAAGTGCTTCCATTTCAAATTCGCCCGGATATATGGTTACAGGCGCGATAAATGACACAGATTTCTTGATTTTTTCTGTCAGCACCTTGTCATTTGCTATGCCGCCCGTGATAAGAATTGCATCTACTTTGCCCTCAAGCACCGCGGCATATGCGCCGATGTGTTTGACAATGTGATATGCAAAGGTGTCGTAAATAAGCTGCGCGCGAGCATCGCCCTGCCCTGCTCTTTGGGCAATTTCAATGGTATCCGATGTGCCCAGATGCTCCACAAAGCCGCCTGTTTTGATGATGCGGTCCAGCATTTGCCTTTCGGTGTATTTGCCGGAGAAACATTGCTTGATAACAGGTGCTATGGGCAATGCACCCGGGCGCGTTGGGGCAATTGGGCCATCGCCTTGGGCCACGTCTGAAGAATCTATGATGCGGCCAAGCTTATGGGCCGAAATTGACACCCCGCCGCCTAAATGTGCGATGACAAGGTTCATTTCCTCGTAGGTTTTGCCCAGCGTCGCGGCATGACGGCGCGCAACCTCTTTTTGGTTAAGGGCATGGCAGCGACTTTCGCGGAAAATGTTGGCAAAGCCTGTTATACGGGCCACTGTTTCAAATTCGTCCACATCGGGGGGGTCAACCACAAAGGCAGAGCCGCCGTAGGTTTGGGCAAAATCGTGGGCCAGTTGGGCACCAAGCAAGGCCGGATGGTTTTTTATTGTAAAGCCAACCTGGGCGTGCTCCAGCAATACGTCGTTTATAGGATATGTGCCGCCCTCAAGGGCCACAAGGCCGCCGCCTACGCCCACAAAGGCATCCGCACCCTCAAGGGTTAGGCCTTCTTGGGCAACCAAATCCAAAATCATTTGCTTGCGATATGGAAATTGTTCGCTAACTTCGTTAAAGCCTTTTAAAACACTTGCGTCATGGGAAACCGATTTTGAAAAAACCGCTTTGTCATTTTCAAACATGGCGATTTTTGTGGATGTAGAGCCTGGGTTTACGCAAAACACTTTGTAGCTATCTTTCAATGTAAATCACTCCTTCGTTAATCAATCATCCTGAGCCAAAACCGAAAGCATCGTCAGGTTGCCAACAATTTCGTCAACAGGTGCGCTGCGTGAAAAGTCTGTCACAGGGCGCATAAAACCTTGAAGCAGCGGCCCATAGGCAAGGCAGCCGCCGAAAATTTGTATAAGCTTCACGCCGATGTTGCCGGCCTGTAAATCCGGAAATACCAAGATATTGGCCTTGCCGGCCACGGCACTTTCTTCCTTAACCTTTTTCGCGGCCACAGCAGGAATAATTGCCGCGTCAATTTGAAATTCGCCGTCAATATTAAGGTCCGGGCGCTTTTCATTGGCAATTTTCACGGCGGCTATGGCCTTGTCCACCACCTCATGCTGCCCGCTGCCTTTTGTCGAATAGCTAAGGATGGCCGTCCGCGGCTCCCAGTCCAGCAGCTTTCGCATCGTGTCGGATGTTGTGATGGCAATGTCCGCAAGTTCTTCGCTATCGGGGGAAGTGCACACGGCACAGTCCGTAATGGCAAGCAGATGCCCCTCTGATGTCTCAAAATTCGGGCATTCTACAACGCCAAGGCTGGACACCGTGGAGATGCCCTCTTTTAAACCGATAAACACCTGGCTGGTGTACACAACGTCGCCTGTGGTGTGCGTAACCCCCGCCGCAAGACAATCAGCCTTGCCACATTTTACCATAGCAGCGGCAAAATTAAGCGGTGCCTTAAATTTACGCAGCAATGTTTTTTCGGAAAAGTCGCTGCTTATTTTTAAAAATTGCTCTATCAGGTCAGCGCAAATGGCCTCGTCAGAATTATCTACAATTTCAAATCCTTCCACGGTTACGCCCACCTTTGCGGCCGCAGCCTCAATTTCAGCCCTTTGGCCTATCAAAATTGGTTTCGCCACGCCTAAATCAAGCACCTTGCGCGCCGCCAACAACACCTTTTCTTCCAATGCCTCCGGAAACGCAATGGACCTTGGCGCACGGCGCGCCCTCTCTAAAAGCTGGGCCATAAAATCTTTTTGCATAAGCAACGCCTCCTTGCTAAAAATCGTATATTGACTTATTTTTTATTATCATATATAATGCTTTGTAGTACATTGGGCTGGCGTACAAAATAGCTTAAATAATATGGCCGCCATTTAGCTTTTTGAATAATTATGCCCAATTTCTACCGCACAAACGAAGGGAAGTTGGCTTATAATGAGGTTATCCGAACTAATGGCCCTATTGGGCGAAAACACAATGGAAATGCTTAAAGGCAATCCTGATGATCTGCAAATACAGGGTTGCCAGCTTGTAGCGCACGACCGCCCAACCTTCTCATCCGAAATTTTGTATTACCTTGCCGACAATGGCATCCCAGCACCCCCTACCTACACAGAAACAACCGTCCTTTTCAAAAACCGCGAATCAATCCCCCAAGATTACCTATCCGCCGACAATGTAAATATCATCATCCCTGACGAAAGCATTTCAGCAGAGCATCTTTACAACAAGATACAGGAAGTTTTTAACGAAAATCCCCTTATCGTCCGAGGCACGCAGATGCTTATGGATGCCCTGTTTTCGGATTATGGACTGCAATATATCGTAGATTGTGCTTTTGACATAACGGGCCACCCCATCTATGTTGTAGATACCAGCTATAGGTATCTGGCCATCTCTTACAAAGGCGAGATTAACAGCCTTGATAGCTCCGTGCTGGACGAGGAAAGCAAGAAGGGATATATCACCGACGAAGGTGTAGAATTTATCAAGAAGGTGCGGCTGGATGAAACTGTTCGTAAAAATCCGCGTCCCTTTTACTTCTTTAACGTCACCCTTGGCGGCGGCACTTTAATTGACCTCATCAAAATTCACGGCATTGAGGTTGCGCGCATCATGATGTACGAGCTGGACAAGCCCTTCACAAAGCTGGATAAGGTAATTTTTTCAAGGCTTGCGGGAATTATTTCTCTAGAGCTTCGCAAAAGCAGCTTTTTCAGAAGCAACCGCGGCGTGATGTATTCTTATCTATTTGCGGAACTGCTTGAACACGGCGTTTCAAATTATACCAGCGTCACAAAACGCCTGCAAGTGATGGGCTTTGAGCTAATGGAAAACCTGCAAATTATGGTGGTGGATGCTGCCAGCAGCCGCCTAAAAAGCGAGGCGCGCTTTGAGATGATAGCCAGCCAGCTGCATCTAATTTTAACCAGAAGCATGTACGTTTTTTACCAGGATAGGCTTGTGATGCTTATCAGCCGCTCTGACAAAGGCATTAGCGAAAGCGAGCTTTCGCGGGTTAACGGATATCTGGCCGAAAACTCCCTTGTGGCGGGGCTTAGCAATTCTTTTAGCAACATCCAAGATGTGCGGCAATACTACCGCCAGGCCCTTAAAGCCGCAGAGCTGGGCGATAAGGTGTATCACAGCCCGGCAATATACCATTACAGCAATTTAAGCCTTCTGCATATGCTGTCAATTTGTGAGGCCGAGGGCAATTTAATAAATTTTTGCAATCCCAAGCTACTTGCTTTGTTAAAATATGACAGAGACCGCAACACAGAGCTTACAAAAACCCTATATCAATACCTTTTGCGGGTGCAAGTGTCCCGCAAAACCGCAACAGACCTTCACATCCACAAAAACACCCTGCTTTACCGCATCGAAAAAATTAAAGAGGTGCTGGGAAGCTCTTTGGATGACGGGGAAGAGCTTATGCAACTGCACATGTCTTTCCACATCCTAAGTTACCTCAAGCTTATACGTTTGGGCAAGCCGGACGAGGCATCTCTCGAGGTGCTATAACGTCCCATTGGACATTCAAACAATAATCCGCATTTTCATTGTTTCCTTTTGTGTACGCAGACAATGAAAGGTGGATTTTTTTTGATTATTATAGAATTAGATAAATTTCGCGAATCAAGTATCGAAATTACTAACACAAACCAGGAATTGGTTGGCTGGATTGCTTCGGCCTTGGACTGTATTGGTTTTTTGACTTGACGTTGGCCTCGCAATGACAATTGAACGCTGTATTGCTACCGGAAGTCCACGATAGTTAAATCGTCATTGCGAGGCCAATGACAGTTGAAAAACCAATGCAGTTCAAGGCCGAAGCAATCCAGTGATGTCAAGTCTTATTTAGCGTTAATAGAGGAGGTTAATTTTATGAGAAAAATTGAAACTGATGTTATCGTTGTCGCCGCCGGTTTGTCGGGCCTTGCGGCCGCCATTGCCGCCGCCGAAAATGGCGCAAAGGTTGTGGCCTTTGAAAAGGCAAACACCACGGGCGGTGCCGCCAACATGGGCATGGGGCCTTTGGGGGTTGGTTCTCGCGTGCAGAAGAAGCAAATGGTTACGCTGACGGCCGGCGAGGCTTTTAGGAAACACATGTACTTTACCCATTATCGCGTGGATGCCCGCCTTGTGCGGGACTACTACGCAAAGTCCGGCGATACAATTGACTGGCTGATGGACATGGGCGTTGAATTTACAGGCGTTATGCGCGCTTTTTCCGCGCCGGAAAACACCCGAGCTTATGCCGATGGCGAATTTACCTGGCATGTGGTGAAGCCCGAAGGCGGCGGCCCCCCTGGCCCGCGTTGCGCTTCTACAATGATTAAAAAGATGACAGAGCGCGCAGCAGAGCTTGGCGTGGAGATACTTCTTGAAACACCTGCCCACAAGATAATTGTGGAAGGTGGCAAGCCTGTTGGCGTTTTGGCAAAAACCGCGGCGGGGGAAGAAATTGAAGCCCGCGGAAAGGCCGTTATAGTCGCAACAGGCGGCTATGGCGAAAACCCCGAAATGATAAAAGAAGAGACGGGATACGAGTTTGGCAAGACACTGTTTAGCTTTGCCATACCCGGCATGACAGGCGATGGCCTGAAAATGGCTTGGGAAGCCGGCGCCGGCCGCGTGCCCACCACAATGGAGCTTATGTACAAAATACCGGATAACATGAACCACTTCGTCCTTGACGGCGCGTTTCGCCAGCCTTGCCTGTGGGTAAACCGCAACGGCCTGCGCTTTATGCCGGAAGACCAAATTGCCAACACCACCTTCACAGGCAACGCCATCACTGTGCAACCCGGACGGGTGGCGTATTCAATTTTTGACAGCGCCCTTTTGAGGAAGTACAAGAGAAAAGGGCCTGACATTATTTCCCATGTGCATCCGCCTGATTTGTATGACCATTTTGACGAGCAATGGGAAAGAGACCTTGAGGCGGGATATGACCCCATCGCCCAAGCCGATACCATTGAAGAGCTGGCCGAAAAAGCCGGCATAGATGTCGCCGGGTTGGTTGCGCAAGTGGAAGAATACAACGAAATGTGCGACAATGGCTTTGATGATATTTTTGAGAAGGACAGAGCCTATATGCAGCCTATTAAAAAGGGGCCCTTTTACTGCTGCCGCCAGCATGTTAGTGCCTACGGCTCTCTTGGCGGGATAAATGTTAATTACAAGCTGGAAGTTATGGATGACGAGCATAAGACAATCCCCGGTTTTTACGCTGTTGGCGTGGATGCCTGCAATATTTACGGTGACAGCTATCCCTTCATTTTGTCAGGAAATACCATGGGCTTTTGCCTAAACAGCGGCAGAATTGCCGGCGAAAATGCAGCAGAATACATCTCCGAGTAAGAGGTGAATTATGAAAATTACGATAAATGGGCAGGAAGTTGCGGCGCGGCAGGGCATGTCGGTTTTGGAAGCCGCCCTTGATGCGGGTATTTTTATACCCCATCTGTGCAAGCATCCAAATTTGGATGCTTTGGGCGGCTGCCGCCTTTGCGTTGTGGAAAACGAGGCCACGGGCGAGGTTTTGCCCTCTTGCATGATGGCCGCCGAGGATGGGATGAAAATACAGACAGATTCGGCAAAGGCAAGCGGTGCCCGCAAGTTGTCAATGGAAATTATCCTTGCTACCCACCCCGCAGACTGCACGGGCTGCCCAAAATACGGCAAATGCGAGCTACAATCTATGTTCCAATTTATGGGTGTCGGGCCGGAGCGTTGGCGCAAAAGGTCCCGCTCTACCCCTGATGACCTTGGAAATCCCCTTATCAGCCATCTTTTCACCCGCTGTGTGCGCTGTGGCAGATGCATCCGGGCCTGTCGCGAGCTTCGTGGCGCAAATGTCCTGGACTATGTGAAAGCAAAAGAAGGTATCCGCGCCGGGGTGCCAGGCGGAAAATCCTTGGCCGAAGCGGGCTGCAAGTTTTGCGGCGCGTGTATCGAGGTGTGCCCCACAGGGTCTATCATGGACGAGGTTGGGCAGATGAAGGAAGGGGTTTCGTACCCGGACAATGTGGTGCCATGCCGGGCCGTTTGCCCCGCGGGCACGGACATCCCGCGCTATTTGCGCTACATCAAAAATGGCGAATATGACAAGGCCGCGGCCGTTGTGCGAGAGAAGCTGCCCTTCCCGAGGGCGCTTGGGCGCATTTGCGACCATCCCTGCGAGGCAAGCTGCAAACGCGCGGCCCTAAACGAGCCTGTGTCCATTTGCAAGCTTAAACGGGCGGGTGCTGATAGGGCACAGGATAGCGGCCTATGGAAGGCGCGAGCGGTGCAGCTGCCCACCACGGGCAAAAAGGTGGCCGTGATAGGCGCAGGGCCGACAGGGCTTACCGCGGCGTATTATCTGGCCAAAAAAGGGCATGACCTAACCATTTACGAGAAAAACGCCAAGGCGGGTGGGCAATGCCGCTACGGAATTCCTGCATATCGCTTGCCTGATGATGTGCTGGATGCCGAAATAGCTGAGATTTTGGGCGTTGGCGTCAAGCTGGTTGTTGATGCGGAAGTCTGCAAACCTGCTGACTTGCTGGACGAGGGCTATGATGCTGTCCTTGTGGCCGTTGGTACCCATAAGGGCGTAATGCCGCCACTTGAGGGCAACGCCCTTGAGGGCGTTGTGACATGTACGGACTTTTTGAAGCAAGCGCGCACGAACAGTTTGCCGCAAATTGGCGAAAGTATAGTTGTGCTGGGCGGCGGCAATGTGGCTTTTGACTGCGCACGCACAGCCATACGCCTTGGCGCGGGCCGGGTGCATGTGGTTTGCCTGGAAGCCCCGGATGAAATGGCTGCCCACAAAAACGAAGTTGACGAAGGCCTTGAAGAAGGCGTAATTCTTTGCAATTCAAGCAATATCCTTGCAATCCGCGGCATGGGCCGTGTTGAGGGCGTTGAGATAGAAAAAATTAACGGCTTCCATTTTGAGGAAGGGCGGGTTGTGGTGTCTGCAATTGAAGGCTCGAAGGAGACCATTGCCTGCAACAATGTCATCATCGCAATTGGCCAAAGGCCTGATGGCACGGAAGGCATGGGCATCGAGCTTCGCGGGGCTTACATTGCTACGGGTGACACGCTTCAAACAAGTGCCAAGGGCATTTTCGCGGCTGGGGATGTGGTTTATGGCACAAAATCCGTTGTGGAAGCGGTTGCGGCGGGCCGTAAGTCCGCAGAATCCATTGATAGGTATCTTGGCGGCGATGGCGATATTTCCGAAACGCTTATCGACTATGAAGCACCCGACCCTTACATAGGCCAAGACCTAAATTTCGCGGGACTTGCGAGGCATATCCCGGAGCTGACGGAAAAAAGCCACCGCATCGGATGCTTTGACGAAGTAGAGCAAGTGTTTGACGATGCTGCCACAGCGGATGAGGCGGCGCGATGCCTGCAATGCGACTTGCGGCTATGCCTGACGCGACCAAAGCTGTGGAACGAATATGAAGGGCGGGTGTAAAGATGGAAAATATTGTTATCAATGCCGTGCCTACATATCCCAATGCGCCCGTTGGCGCAAACCTGCTTAAAGCCGATTTACAAGGCTTTCTCAAGCAGCTATCGGCGAAAAATGCTGCAAATGCTTATCTGTTGGTCGATAGCCAAAATGCCATGCAGATTGACGAGCCCGGCATCAAGGTTGTGCCTGTGCAGGCGCCAAGCGGCTTTGTGTATTCAAACCCCGCTGCTGCTTGGCGCGCTGTAAACAATGGGGCGGATTGCCCAATTGACAAGGTGTACACAGTCGAGGAGATTATGGACGCCGCCTCAAAGACCTTGTTTGTCTTTGACAGCGCGGGCAAGTCCAAGGAAATCCAGGTGGATAGGCAATGCACGGCGGCTGAAATTTTGCGTCAGCATGGCGGGGCCGATGGCCCAAAGGCAGTTTACCTTGGCTTTCCCATGGCCATCATGCTGGATGCGTCCCAGCTTGAAAAACCCCTTGAGATAACAACAGATTACGCCCTCATCCTTGCCGAACAGGATTGTATCTTGCATCAGCTTGCGGCCATTGCCCAGGCGTTTTACAGCGAAAGCTGCGGGCGATGTGTTTTCGGTTATGAGGGCCTCTTCCAGATGCAGGCTATCCTTTCCGATATGACAAACAAAAAGGGTAAAATTGACGACATCGCCCTAATGGCAGAGCTTGGCGATATTATGAAGGCCCAATGCCTTTGCGAGGTAGGAAAAACAGCCGCAAACCTGATAACATCCGCAATGAAGGCCTTTGAGGCCGAAATTACAGAGCACATCACGAAAAAGAACTGCAAGGCCGCTTTTTGCAAGAAGTTTATCACCTTCCACATCCTGAAAGATAAATGCGTGGGGTGTATGGAATGCCAAGACGCTTGCGAGGATGAGGTGATAGCGGGCAAGAAGAGGTTTGTCCATGTGATAGACCAAGACGAATGCATACAATGTGGAAAATGCTTTGAGGCTTGCGAGCATGGGGCCATTGTGAAGGCCGGGGCCATAAAGCCGAAATGTCCGCCAAAGCCGGTGCCCTGCACGGCTAGTTAAACACAGGGTTTGCTGGATTGCTTCGGTCTTGTGCTTTATTGGCTTATTGACTTTGACAACGCAACGTCCAGTCGTCATTGCGAGGCCAATGGTAGTTGAAAAGCCGGTGTAGTACAGGGCCGAAGCAATCCAGCTTACGTCAACATCAAAATTTATACACATCGGCTATCTGGATTGCTTCGGACTTGTTCTGTATCATAATTCATCTGTCGTAGTCCTCGCAATGACGGTTTAACTATTACGGACTTCCGGCAGCAACGCAACGTCCAACTGTCATTGCGAGGCCAATGGCAGCCAAAAAGCCAGTGCAGCCCAGGGCCGAAGCAATCCAGCTTACATCAACATCAAAATTCATACTCATCGGTTATCTGGATTGCTTCGGACTTAGGCTGTATCATAATTCAACTGTCGTAGTCCTCGCAATGAC
>WQVI01000021.1 GCA_009781625.1 Defluviitaleaceae bacterium
ACAATAAAACGCAGAATTTTTGTCAAAATGCAAAATCATTTGTGACGACGCGTGCCTTTAGGCACGCTAGGAGCAAATGATGAAGCAGTTTGGCAAAAAGGCAAGTTTTTTGTTATTGTTTTGCAGTTATTTGAGTATATAGCCGCTTAACTTGAAAAGACAAGTTTTAATGTGTGGATTTTTGGGGGTGGCGCATAGATAATGTTCGTATGAGGCAGTGTCGGCTAAAGCCGACTAAAGGTTACGACTAAACTCGTTAAGTCGACTTCAGTCGAAATCTTTAGTCGGCTTTAGCCGACACTCGTTATCAAAGCAATTATTCATGCGCCACTCTCGGATTTTTAAGTTAATCGCCATATATAAAATCGCGCCAAAACATAAGTATTGGCGCGATATGGGGGGGGGTTGAAATAGGCAGGTTGTCTGCTTAAAGCTGTCCCGCGTGCAAAACAAAAGCCACATACATCGCGGTACCTATGGGTAAGGCTGCTTCATCCACGCGGAATTTGGGGTGATGCCCCTCGAAATGCTCGCCGTCTGTGGGCTTGGCACCTATACCGGCGAAGAAGGCAGGGGCAATTGCGCCGTAAGCGGAAAAGTCCTCACCGCCCATCATGGGCTTCATCTCCATAATTTCCACATCAGGCAGGGTTTTTGCGGCGATATCTTTGACATAAGCGCAAAGCCCTTCGTCATTTTTTACGGCATCATAGCCATATGTATAGTCAAGGTTGCCGCTGGCTCCATAGGCGGCACAAATGCCATTTATGGTATCCTCAATGCGCTTCTTGATGGTTTCTCTGGTTTCCGCGTCGGTAGTGCGCACGGTGCCCAAAATTTCTGCGGTATCGGGGATGATGTTGTGGGCGTGGCCCGCGTTAAAGGCACCTATGGTGACAACGGCATTGTCAAAGGCGGAAACATTTCTTGACACGATGAAATTAAGGGCCTGCACAATTTCCGTGCCGATAAGCAGCGTGTCTATGCCCTTTTCGGGCCGCGCGGCGTGGCCGCCCCTGCCTCGCAGCATTATCTTAAAAACATCGGCATTAGCAGATACCGGCCCCGCGGCCGCTTTGACGATGCCGGCAGGCGCATCTACAAACACATGGCTGCCGTAAAAGGCTTCCACATCATCCAAAATGCCGCTTTTAACAAGGTCTACGGCACCGCCCGGCGGATGCTCTTCCGCGTGCTGGAAAATAAACTTAACTATGCCGCAAAGCTCGTTTTTCATGTTATACAGCGCATCCACGGCACCCAGCAGCATGGAGGTGTGACAATCGTGTCCGCAAGCGTGCATAACGCCCGGGTTTTTGGATGCAAAAGGCACATCGGCCTCTTCTGTGATGGGCAGCGCATCCATATCCGCCCTTAGGCCAATTGTCTTGCCTGGCTTGCCGCCCTTTAACACGGCGATAAGCCCTGTGGCAGCAGGCCTAAAAACCTCAATTTCGGGATATTTGGCCAGCTGCTGTACGAGGTATTCCGTCGTTTCAAATTCCTTAAAAGAAACCTCGGGATGCATATGCAGATGTCGCCGCCAATCCATTACCTTTTGTGTGTCAACCATCTTGAGAATGTCCATTTTAAGCCTCCTCTTTTATTTATTGCCCCCTTCGTTGTCATTACTATTGTTGCTATTATCATCATTGCTTGAAAGTTCGCTTGAATTAGCATTTTCATCAGTGCTGCCGGCTTCCGCATTGGCTGCTTCAAACTGCTCGCGGGGCACGCCAAGCAATCTGCCCCAAGCTACTGTGCCTGCAATAAGGGAAGCTGTAATCCATATATGGAAGACAAGGTCTATCAAAAGGAAAAAGTCAAACCCGCCAAACAACAGCAAATCCAGCAGTATTACCAAGAACAGCACTGTGTCTGCAACAAAAACTAACATGGCTATCAGGATAAACACGCGGAAACGCTTCGACAAAAGCCAAAACAAAAGATATAGAAAAACACCTAAAAACGCCGCTGCCATAAAGAAAATTGTTACGGTGTCATAGCCATAAATTGCGGCTTCTTCAATGCCCATCATCATGAGATACCATGGGATAGTGGCTGAAAACAGCAGGTACCAATCGCTTTCAAAAGCGACAAGCAGCACATTGACAAGGGTGAAAAGGGCAACCACCAACAAGGTGCTTCTGGCCCCCTTAAACTTTTCGATACTTTTCTTGATTTTTGCGTCGTCCATTTTAAATCTCTCCTTTACTCCTTTATTTTTCAATAAATATCACATTTATGGTATTTGCCTCTTCCCAGGCGGAAGCGATGCGATTGCGAGGGCCGCTAACCATCAAGGCCCAAGCATCCGTAATTGTCATGTGGTATTCTTGCACGGTGCCCAAGGCGTAAAGTGCTGTGAAGGTGGCCTCTAAATCCTCGAAGGCGGGCTGTAGGGCCATTACGGGGGCCTGTGCGCCTAGGTCGTTTAAAGCATGGGTTGCTTGCGCCAAATCTTCCACGAGAATTGTTATATCAAAGGTTATGGCAAAGCGGTATTCGGTGTCGAAATGAAGGTTATCGGTGGGCAGATGGTCAGGGCCATATGGGAAGAACATGTGGCTGACAATGCTTGTTGGAAAGCCTGCGTTTTCAAATTGCTCTTCAAGGCTGCCGCCAACAAAAGCCACGGCGATGCCTGTGCCAAACAATTCATAATCGCTATACCATTCAAAATTTTCAAAGGCGTCATCAAAAGCATCAAAATCCTCGTCAAAAGCGCGGGCCATAGAGGGTGTTGCCCATAATTCCGCCTCTACTTCCGCCTCTGCTATGGCGGCAATGGGTGCTTGTGCTATGCCGCCGCCGTAATCCATAGGAGATGGGCCAAAATCCAGCACAGCCATTACAATAAAAACAAGGGCCGCGGCCGCAACAAAGGGGCCGATGTATCTTACAAGCGGCCTTTTTTTCGGGCGGCCAGAAGCCGCCCCTACTTCCTTAATTTTTGCCATAACTTCATCATGGAAGCCTTCAGGAAGCTCTATTTCAGGCAGGTCTGCCAAAATTTTTGCAATGTCATTGTCATTTATCTTCATAATGTCACCTACTTCATACCTAATAAAACGAAGGTTTTGTTACTTGTGTTCCATCATTTCAAGCAAAATCTCTTTTAGGCGGCTACGGCCGCGGGATATGCGGGATTTTACGGTGCCCAGGGGCAAATTTGCAATGTCTGCAATTTCTTCGTATGTAAGGCCCTGCACATCTCGTAGGACTAAAAGGGCGCGATGTTCATCGGAAAGGCGGCTTAGGCCGTCGTTAATCATGCCGCCAAGCTCTTTTCGCAAAAGGGCAGCCTCGGGGCCTTCTGTGGGGTCTTCAAACTGACGCTCTACGGTGGTATCGCCAAGGTCTATCATGGCATCATAGCTTTCAGTGGCCTTGCCCTTGCGCCGCCGAAGCTCGTCCATACAGGCGTTGTGGGTTATTTTTGCCGCCCATGCCTTAAAATGCGCCATGCTTTTGCAAGAGGCCAGGTTGCGATAAATCTTGATAATGGCCTCTTGCGCGATATCCTTGGCATCCTCGGCATTGCCCATGATGCGCCACGCGATATTGTATATTAATTTTTCGTATTGGGTGATAAGCGTCTCAAAAGCAGCAGTATCGCCGCCTGTCGCTTGGTTTAGCAAATCCATAATTAAACCCTCGTTTATTCGGCAAAAAATTCCTTATGCCACAACAAAAACATGTAAACCGTCCAAATTTTACGGCTATTGTCTGCCTTGCCGGCTTTATGGGCATCCAGCAGGGCGGTTAGTGCTTCCGTATTAAAAAATTCCTGTGCAGCTGGGCTTTGCAAGGCTACTTTGACGATGCCGTAATAGTCATCTTGCTTTAGCCACACCCGGATGGGCACGGGAAAGCCAAGCTTGCGCTTTTCGGCCCACTTTGGCGCGAGATGCCGCGCCGCTGCCAGCCTAAAGGCGTATTTTGTAGCCTTTTTGTTGGTGCGGTATTTTGTGGGTATTTGCGCAGCCACGGCAAACACTTCGCGGTCCAAAAGGGGCACGCGGCCTTCCAGCGAATGGGCCATGGTCATTTTATCGGCTTTAAGCAAGATATCGCCTACAAGCCACAGGTGCAAATCCAGATATTGCATTTTGGTGATATCGTCATAATGCTTGATTTTATCGTAATATGGCCGGGTGACTTCCTGCGTCGTAGGCCCTTGCACGTTTTTAAGGATTGACCTTTTCTCATCATCCGAAAATATCTTCGCATTGCCGATAAAACGCTCTTCCACATCCATGGCAGCGCGTATCAAGAAATTTTTGCCCTTAAAATTGGGCAGCTTTGCAGCCACCTTGCCCAAAAAGCGGCGGATAAAGCGGGGCAAAACCCGGATAGGGCGCAGTGACAGCGGCTCTTTGTAGATATTATAGCCGCCAAAAAGCTCGTCCGCGCCTTCGCCGGAAAGCACGCCTTTCACGTGGCCGCGGGCGGTTTGGCTTACAAAATACAGGGCCACGGCGGCAGGGTCTGCCAAAGGCTCGTCCATATGATATTGAATTTTAGGCAGCACTTGCCAATATTCTTCTGTGGTTATCAGCTTTGCGTGGTTTTCGAGGCCCTTTTCGGCGGAAAGCTCTGCGGCATAGTCAATTTCATTGTAGCCGGCATAATCAAAACCCACGGTAAAGGTTTTTTTGCCGTTAAAACAGGCGGCAATGAGGCTGGAATCCACCCCGCTGGAGAGGAAAGAGCCTATTTCCACATCTGACACCTGATGCGCCGCGATGGAATCTGCCATTACATCATCAATTTTGTTAACGATATCGTCCAGAGGCGCGTCTTTGGGCGTAAAATCTGCCTGCCAATATCTGGTTAGCTTTACCTCACCATCCTTGTAGCGCATAAAATGCCCCGCAGGCAGCTTGAAAACGCCCTTAAAGAAGGTTTCGTCCAGCACGGAATATTGGAAGGACAGATATGCCCCAAGGGCGGCGTGGTTTATCTGCTTTACGAAGGCCGGGTGTGGCATCATGGCTTTTATTTCTGAGGCGAAGATAAGCTGGTCGTCAAAAATGCCGTAGTAGAAGGGTTTTATGCCGAAATAGTCCCTGGCGGCAAAGATGGAATCGTCACGATGGTCATAAATGGCAAAGGCAAACATACCGCGCAGCATGTTAAGCATTTCCGCGCCATGCTCGATGTAGAGGGCCAGCAACACTTCCGTGTCGGAAGTTGTTTTAAAGGCGTGGCCCTTGGCCTCAAGGCCTTCGCGCAGCTGGTTGAAATTATATATCTCGCCGTTAAAAACAATCGTCAGGGTGCCGTCTGCGCTGTGCATTGGCTGCTCGCCGTGCTCTAAATCCAGAAAAGACAGACGGCGAAATCCCAGGGCAATGGCATCCGTGATAAAATGCCCTTCGCCATCGGGGCCGCGATGGGCTATTTTGGATGACATTGCCTTTATAACTTCATCTGCGGGCGGCTGCAAGCCGCCCCTACGGGTAAATCCGACAAATCCACACATTATGTTCGTCCTTTCGTCTTATCTACGGGCGGCTGCAAGCCGCCCCTACTTATCTGCGCATTGTCATTAGGTTTGTAGCATAACAAATCCCCTTTGAATTGTTATGGATTATCGTAGGCCGGGGACTTGGTGCTTTAACACAATGACGGCGTAGAGGGCCTATGATAGGCCGACAAAGCCGGTTTGCCTTAATGCCTCATACAATATTATAGCCACAGAAACCGATAAATTTAACGATCTTTCCTCGCCAACCATCGGTATGCTGATAATTTTTTCGGGATGTGCCTCTAAAATCCATTGCGGCAGACCCACGGTTTCGCTGCCGAAGATGATAAAGTCGTCAGGCATAAATTCCGCCTCGGCATAAAATTTTTGGCCGCCTGTTTCCGCCAGGAAAAAGCGCGCGGTGGGGTGCTTGTCCAAAAAATCCTCAAAGTTATCATATTCGGTGGGGGCTAGGCGGGGCCAATAATCCAGCCCGCTGCGCTTTAAAGATTTTTCGTCAAGATAAAAGCCCAGGGGATGTATAAGATGCAGCTTTGCACCCGTCATTAGGCATGTGCGGCCTATTGCACCTGTGTTGTGGGGTATTTCAGGTTGGTATAGCACGATGTTCATAGCCGCACCTCTGGTTTATTTAAAGTCAATTTTACTAAAGGGCCTTTTGTCGAAGATGCTGGGGTTTAAGGTAGTGTCAAATTCTGTCACTTCCCCAAAGGCAATGGCCCGCCCAAGATGATATGCCGCAAAAAACTGCCGCCAGCTATCATATTCTCTTGCAGCATTGTCGGCGGCGGCCTTCATGTATGTCCACGCCTCTTTTTGCTTTATATACCCGGCATGTGCGCTAAAACGCAGGACATACGCAGTGCGGCCATAATCCCAAGCCGCCAGAGTTTTTATTTGCGAAAGCTCGCGCTCTGTGTAGCCTTTTTCAATTAATATTTTCTTTTGCTCGTCATATTCTTCATGCTTTAAGCTTGATTTAATGATTTTGTGGTATATTTCATCGGCGAAAGGGGTATGGCTGCCGGCCTGGGACAAGCTTTGCGCAATTTCCAACACATCCTCGCGGCTTGTAATGCCCCACATCTGCCTAAGACCTATCCTTTGCATAAATGCCGTTGATGTAAGCACCTTAAAGGTGTCAACGGTTTCTAAATTTCTGTTAATAAGGACATAGCTAAAAGCCATATGCCTTTGCCGCTCCGGCGAAATTTTTGAGGCTATGCGAAGCACTTTTGGCGCGATAAAAACCACGGCCAAGGCACCCAAAACCAAGGTGCCATAATAAAACCATGTATAATCATAGGCATTAATCTCCATAATTTCAGCCAAAAAGGGAAAGCCTAAAATCCACAGCACCACAGCAAGGATGCTGGTGACTGACTTCGCCCCAATGAAGCTGCACAACATAAGCCACGTTAAAAATCTCATAGAAATTGACCACCTTCTATACTTACATAACATTATAGCAAAATTTGGGCGGAATTGTCAAAGCCGAATTGGAAAAACTAAGCGAGAAAAGATAATGAAGGAAGAAGGGAAGAGAAGAAATGAAAAAAATAAAGCGAATTGCTATATTATGCCTTGCAATTATACTGTTTACGCCAAGCGCGGTTGCGGCGCAGGAAAACAAGGGACTGGCGCTGACCATTGACGCAAAGTCGGCGGTAATAATGGAAGCATCCAGTGGCGAAATTATTTTTAGCCAAAACGCGGACGAAAGGCGCGCGCCTGCGTCTGTGACAAAAGTGATGACAATGCTGCTAATTTACGAAGCCCTAGAGCAAAACCGCATCACCTGGGATGACATCGTCACCGTTAGCGAATACGCCGCCAGCATGGGCGGTAGCCAAATTTACCTAGAGCCCGGAGAGCAGCAAACCGTGCGAGACCTTGTAAAATCCGTCGTGATAGCTTCCGCCAATGATGGAGCAGTAGCCCTGGCGGAATTTATCAGCGGCAGCGAGGAAAGCTTTGTGGACCTGATGAACAAAAAGGCCCGTGCCCTGGGCATGGAAAACACCAGCTTTAAAAATTCTTGCGGCCTTGACGCCGAAGGCCACTTTACCACCGCCCTCGACATCGCCATAATGTCCCGAGAGCTTATCACGAAATATCCCTCCGTAGAGGAATTTGCAACGACGTGGATGGACACCATCATCCACAAAACCGCCCGCGGCGAAGAGGAATTTGGCCTGACAAACACAAACAAGCTGGTGAAATGGTACAGCGGCACCACGGGCCTAAAGACGGGCAGCACCGGCGAAGCGCTCTATTGCCTTTCCGCCACGGCCAAGCGCAATGATATGGAGCTTATTGCCGTTGTATTGGGCGCGCCAAACCCCGCCGTGCGCTTTCAGGAAGCCATGAAGATGCTGGACTATGGCTATGCCAACTACAAAGTGGTAAAAGGCGAGCTTCCGGGCACCGTTGTAGGTGCCATCCCTGTTGCCAAGGGCAAAGAGGCCGAGGTGGCGGTGATGGTAGAAAGCCTCATCAGCAATGTGACGGAAAAAGGCAGCAATACAGAGCTTGAGGGCCAGATACACATCAACGAAAACATTAGCGCGCCATGCGAAGCAGGCACCCCCGTTGGCGAAATTGTTTACACCTACGAAGGCGCGGAAATTGGCCGCAGTGCCCTTGTCATCGAAGAAGCTGTCGAAAAAGCAGGCTTCGGGGATATGGCAGGAAGAGTTTTAAACATTTGGCTTAAATGAACCGAAAGGGGATTGACATAAATGGACATCAACAAAAACAAAATATACGAGAGCGACATGCCCATGGGCCTTGACATAGCCCTTGCCCAAAACCAAAAGGCAAACGACTACTTTTATTCGCTGCCAGAGGCTGCCCAAAAGCAGATAATTGATGCCACCCATGGCATTGGCAGCAAAGAGGAAATGCAGGGCTATGTGGATTCGCTCGCACAAAGCAGCGGAAACCCTAGCTTGTCGGATTTGTATCCCACGCAATAGTGAGGGCATCATAAAGTAAAAAACAGCGGCCAAGATAGCTATCGGCCGCTGTTTTTGCAGTCCGCGTTGTAAAGAATTGAAAAACGTACCTGTTGAGATAAGCAAAAACTTTGTGGGATGCTTGTATAATTTGCTACAAAATGATACAATGTGTATTAGAAAGAAAATTAAAGTTAATATAAAAAAAGGAGGAAAAGGCATAATGGAAGAGGTTCAAAAATTGAAGGACTTAGCCACCGAAGGAGATCCAACTGCACAGAATGACCTAGGCCTAAAGTATGAAGAAAACGAAAACTACATAGAGGCCTTAGAATGGTTTCAAAAGGCGGCGGAACAAGGGAACGAATACGCACTATGCAACCTAGGACGGTTTTATATGGAAGGCATAGGTGTAGATGAAAGCCCGAAGAAAGCAATCAAATATTTTCTGGCAGCAGCAGAAATGGGAAATGCAGATGCGCAGTTTAATGTTGGGCTTGCGTATGGCAAAGGCGTAGGTGTAGAGCAAAACCTTTCAGAGATGGCAAGGTGGATGCGTAAGGCTGAGAAAAATGGGAATGAATATGCGAAGGAACTGGTTAAAGAATTTCCGCCAGACATCTATCCGCCAGACTTCAATTGAGGCTATGGCATGATTGCAATGCCATAAGAAAATGAAAAGAAGGGGGCATAAACCATGGACAACAAAGAAGAAATTTTGTTGCTTAGCCGATATTACGGGCTTTATGAGGAGCTTGATCAAGCCTTTAAGGATGCTAGAAATGTTAGGGACAAAATAGAACGAACAAGCAACATGGCTGAAAAATATTCTCTTGTGCCACAATTAGAGCGGGCGAACGCGAAGTATAAAGAGCTTCTAACCGAGTATGAGGATATAGCAAGGAAGTTAGGTAAGATGTAAGGGAAGCACAATATAAAAAACGGAAGGCCAAATTGCCTTCCGTTTTTTATGTTATACTAAATCTAAGTTAAAAATCATTGAAAGCTGCCCTGCAAAACTACTTGAATCGCTGTAGATTTCGCAGCTTGCTTTCAATGTTTTAACGTAAGATTAGTATTAATTGCTAGTTGCATAAAGATTTACCACCACCAGCCGCCCATACCGCAACGACGTCCGCAATGCGGCCAGCGACGAAAACCTGGGCCAAAGAAAGGCCCTCTTCTCCAGCCAAAGCCATGGCCAAAGCCGCCACCCCAAAATGGTCCTCCAAACATAGTATAACCTCCTTTGCTTCAACAAGAATAATACATACTATGCGGATTGTCCGATATTGGTTCGGCTTTGCCTAGCACCTTCTTTGCCTTGCCCACAATAACGCCCTGGGGCGGCCTGCTTCCGATGCCCCGGGACTTTCGAGCTGAATGGATATAATACCACAGGACTTGACAGGCCTGAAACAATTAGTTATTATAAATGGATAGGGAACGAAACTTGATTTGGCAAATTGTGATGTTTATAATGGCAATAATGTGAAGTTTAAACATACTTTTCACAGACGAAGCTTAGACATAATGTTAACTAAAGGGGGTTATCTACTATGAAGGAAAAGGTTGGGCACTATTTTAACCTATCATCCAGTGAACAAATGAAAGCATGGGGAACTGGCCATTTTATTTTTGATACTAATGTATTACTGAAACTCTATTTACTTACCAAAGAAACAAGAGATGAATTCTATTCAGCTTTAGATGTGTTAAAAGATAGGATATGGCTACCTCATCATATTGCTTATGAATTTTCAACAAACCGATTTGCTAAAATGAGAGAAACTAAAAGTAGATATGAAAAGGAAATAAATAAAATTGATAAATTGTTTGCAGAAATAGTTACTTCGATTAACTTAAAAGATTCTGATAGAGAACTTGACAAAATAAAAGAGAGCTTAAAGCGATGGTTAAGCAAGCATCAAGAGTCCAACCTTCCATTTAAGGACTATTCTGATGACTCAATTGCAAACAAACTTTTTGAACTTTATGCTGACAAGACAGGGAATGCGTTTGAAGAAGAGGAACTAGAGAAAATGCAGGAAGAAGGTCAAAAGAGGTATGATAACGGCATTCCACCTGGCTACAAGGATTATAAAAAGGTTAAAGAAGGTAATACGGACACAGACAAGAATCTATACAGTGAAAATAATTGCTTTGGGGACTTAATAATTTGGAAACAGATTATGAATTACGCAAAAGATCATGAGGTTGATATAGTTTTTATTACTGGAGATGAAAAGGAGGATTGGTGGTACAAGATATCAGGAGAGAAAATGGGCGCTAGGCTTGAATTGAGGCGAGAATTTTCTATAGAAGCAAAAAAACGCTTCATAATGTATGATTTAGAAACTTTTTTTCATTATTACAATAAGTATATTGAGCATCAACATCCCGATATTGGACAAATACCCAAATCTGTATTAAGCGAGATTTCATACCATAAATCATTACCAATTAGTAATAAAATCCGATACGTCAATAATCTGGCAAGAAAGAGAAGGCGCAAGAGTTATCAACTTGAAAAATGTAAAAAATGCAGAAATCTCCAAAACCTTAACCGGAAAAAATTAGAGGCATTGCAACGCCTTGCTGAACGTGGAGGAGCAGAAGAGTATCATACCCTGATAGTAGAAAGGGCTGAGAATTGCTCTGAAATAAAAATATTCTTGGACAATTTAAGTATATTAGATAGAATAGACTTGCGTGAAACTGGATATTCAAAGAATTGCAACGGACATGATGAGAATACATAGGCATGAGGCCTCTCGGGAAAATTTACAAAATGTATTGACAAAATATGTAGATTGATATACAATTGTAGTTAAACAGGGTAAAGTGTTTGACAGCCTCTGCCCTCATAGCAACAAGGGTCAATTAAAAGCGCGCTTGTCCGTTGGTAAGTGTGGAAACTCCCCGGACAAGCGCCAAGCAGACCCTAAGGCCTGAGAATATTATATCTCACTCAGGTCTTATTTGTCAACACCAAAAGCCTACAAGGCTTATAGACCAAGAGGGGGTATTTTTTATGGAAAGATTTAGCAACATGGGGCTTGATGATTTTGGCATGTTGGTTTTGCCAATAGTTTTAAGGAAGAAGATGAGCCTAAAAGCAGGAGAAATTGTTGCATTGCACCCCGTATGCGGCATGGCTGTTCTTAAAAAGGCCAATGAAGATGATGAAGAATGGGCCATCAGCAAAGTGGATTACCTTGGAAGGATAAACCTTTCAGCTGAATTGAGGCAGAAGCTGGGATAGGAAACAAGAACCAAAATTGCGATATATCAGACCTGTTCGGAAACTGCTTCACGCAATTTCTTTTGGCGCACGGCTCTCAATGTTTTGCCCAAAACCGGGGCAAAACATCTGCCGCCTACCACGCCAAGAAATTGGTTCGGCAAGGTTTCCGAACAGGTCTATCATGTGGATGATGAAACGGTTTTTTTGAAGCTGGTGTAAATAGCTGCGTATTATATTTCGTAGGGGCGTGTTAGATATTGCTAACACGCCCCGGTTATTTTATACCAGCAGCGTCCAGGATGGTAGCCATTGTAGGTAAGTGGTTACGAAGTCCCGGTTGATGGGGATGCCTGTTATTACGGGGTAGAAGAGGATAAACAGGGCAAAACAGGCTATGGCGAAGGCTATGGCGGCGGCTTTGCGGTTGAAAAATTGCCCGATGCGGTTGTGGCAGAAAATTTGGGCTCCTTTGAGGGTGTGGGCCAGCATCAGGGCTATGAAGGGCACATTGGGGAAATAGTGGTATATGAAGGCCAGGCGGGGCACAAAAATCCATGGCAGTATTTGGGACAGGTAGGCGATGACGAGGAAGGCGGCGGTTTTGTCCTTACGTGCGGCCCAGGCGTAGATGCAATAGGCCAGGGCGGGGATACCGCCCCACCAAACGAGAGGGTTGCCAAAGGATGAGATGGTTTGCACCGTATAGGGGCCCAGTTCGTTGTAAAAATACCACATGGGGCGGGCGTTGATAATCCATTGCCACCAGGTGGATGAGAAGAAGTGAAACGCATCTAAGCCGGAGTGATAATCAAACATATTAACTTGGTTTTGCCACCAGGCGGCAAGAAAGCCCATTTCGTGGTGTATATACGCGGGGTCGTATGCCATACGGTTTATGTGCATATAGCCTGTGTTCCAGAAGGGGATGTAGCTGGCGATGTAGATGGCCAGCGGGATGGCGATGAAAAAGCCAAAGCAGGCGGCGCAGGTGATGCCGGCTTTGCGCCAAAAGTCGCTTAGGCATTCTGCGTTTTTTGCCTCTTTGCGCCTTTGCAACAGCGTCCAGAAGAAAATGACGGCAATGCCGATAGCACCATAGGCCCCCTGCCATTTGGATGCGATGGCAAGGCCCATGAAAATGCCCGAAAATAGCAGAGGCATCATGGTTTTCCACAGGGGCTCGCGCAGGAAGTTGGTTTGTGTGTAGCGATACATGAAATAATACATGGCCATGATGAAGATGACAACATAGGTGTCTATTGTAGCCAGGCGGGTTTGGGCGTAATGCATAAAGTCGAAGGCGAAGATGAAAGTGGCAAAGGCGGCCCAAAAGCTGGCGCCCTTGCTTTTGGCGAAAAGGCGCAGGGCGAAGGCATATATCAACGGTAGCATCAGCACGCCGAAAAATGCGCCGGCAAAGCGCCAGCCGAAGGGCGTTGCGCCGAAAAACTGTATGCCCAGGGCGATGATGATTTTGCCCAAAGGTGGGTGAGACCATTCGAAAACATCCATGCCGTGGATAAATTCGTAGGCAGTGCGTGGGTGATAAATCTCGTCAAAATATGCGCTGTGCATATAGTCTGTTGGCTGATAGGGCACAAGATGCTGCTCGTCAAAAAGTTCGTGGCCTGTGGCGGATATTACCGTCGTTGGTATCAAAAACAAACTTCCTTCCCTAAAGCCCATTTCACGTATGACAAGGCTGGACGTAAGGGGCGTTATGCGGACGTATTGAGCAAAAATGATGCCCACCGTATCGTGATATGACCACGTAAACACCTCGCCCGTAATGAGGTGGGTGGTGTCTGCCCAAATTTCACCGTCCTGGGAAAATTCCAGCACAAAAGGCTGGTGATGCCGGCCGCCTGCCATAAATTGTATACGACTGACATTGTATGTTGCGCCAAAATCTACCACAATTTCCTCTCTAGCCTGGCCGGTGAAGTTGCTTTGGGGAGATTGCACATCCCCCAAATTTGTAAAGGCAAAGATGGCGTAAAACAGCGTTATTGCGCCGCAGATGATGACATCTTTGTATTTTACGGGCAAAACCGGCAAGGAAATTTTGGGGCGGCGCGTAAATATTGTTACGGCCATGTATATAGCATAAATTGACAGCAAAACGAGAGGGATGGCAAAGATAACCGCGCTGTGCTCTATTTGCACCCGGTTAAAATCGTTGACGGACATAAGCAAAACGTCGATATTGTTTAGGAAATGTACGGCAGAATAGCCAAGATATACATACAGCAGCCGCCTGTCGCGCATTACAACATAGGCCAGCAGCAGCATAACCATCGCGGGAAAGTTGTAACGCTCGTGCATCCTAAACGAAAGCAGGAAGGTGCCTATAACAAGAAGCGCGCCAACAAGAAAGAGGCTGCCTACGTCGTTTTTCTTCCATAGCAGGAAGAAGGCGAAGAGGGTGAGGGCGGCCAGGAAGGCAAAGCCTAAAACCTCAAAGGGCGCGGTGAGGGGCGCGGTGTTTAGGCCCAGCATGGCGTAGAGGTTGTAGGCGTTGTGGGTGATGAAGGGGTATGTTGTAAATGTGTTGACATATTGGGCGAAAATGGGAATTTCAAGGAAGGCATCGGGCAGGGCCGTAAAATCTATGAAGGGTATGAAAAGCAGGCCTATCAGCGCGAAACAGCCTAAGCCGTAAAGTGCCAAGCAGCCAAGCCTTTTAGCATCAAATTGCGGCGTGCCTTCTCCAAAAATATATTTGAAAAACATAAACAGATATATCGGGGAAAATATAAAAGACTGTGGCTTTACGACGATGCTGATGGCAAATAGCAGCACAGAAGGCAGCATTTTGCGCTGGCCGATGAAATAGATAGACAGCACAAGCAAGAAGGTATGAATAGACTCTACCTGCCCCCAAACAGCAGAATTTAGGATGATGGCCGGGTTTAGGGCATAAATAAGCGCGACGATAGCAGCAAAGTTGCGGTTTTCGTTAAATTTCATGGCTATTTTGTAGATGAGGGCCACCGTTGCTATGTCAAATAGCATGGCGGGGGTTTTTAGCAGCGCGTGATGGTCGGCACTGCCCCAGGGAAGGTCGAAAACCTCTCGTAAAGTCCCCAAAGCCCCCAGAATATACATGTAGCCCGGCGGATAGTCCGTAAAGGCATCGGTGCCGTAAAAGGCCGCAAAGCCATTTGTGGTAAGCATATTGGCCCAGGCACCGAAGGTTTGTATGTCCGTGGGATGGGACATGTCATTGAAAACAAAAGCGGCCAAAAGGCGCACAAGAAGGGCTGCGGCCATGATAAACCATATATAGTATTTTTGCATGATATTCTCCTGAGATGTATATGCGAAAACCCTTGCGGACAAGGGTTTTCGGCGGATGTGTAAATTTTAATAAAATTATGCCTCTATGGCATCCACAGGGCAAACAGGTGCGCACGCGCCACAGTCTATGCATACGTCAGGGTCTATGACATATTTGTCTGGGCCTTCAGAGATGCAATCTACCGGGCATTCTGGTGGGCACGCGCCGCAAGAAATGCATGTATCGTTGATTTTGTAAGCCATAATAAAGCCTCCCCATTGATTATTTGAGGCCATATGACCTCTTGAAGATATCATACAACATATTTATGAAATTATCAATACGCATTTTGCATTTTGTTTTAAAAATTGCAGGGCTACAATACATCCCCTTCCTTAATAACAACTGTAACCCCTGCCACGCTCTTTCTATCCATCAAATGCCTTGCCTTACGGTTTTCTACGGTATCAAATATAATTGAAAAGTCGTAATTCTCCGGATAAAGCTCTTCGGCGGCTACCTTTAGCTTTATGCGCTTATGGTTTATCAACTGCTTCTTGCCTTTTATCTGCACGCCTATTTCGCCCTTGCTGTTAGCGCGCTCGTATACAATGCCAATATCTTTTTGGGGATATACCGTTACGCTATCTCCGATGTTGAAGCTTTGGCTTCTGGGTATAACTATATCCTTTTCCGGCTCATCTTTTACATCCAAAGGCGTGACTGTCATTATAGCATTTTCCTTGGGCCCATCGTGAGAGGTGGTGGCAGCACCAGAATATGTTATTTCTCGCGCCCGCTTTAGAAGATGCGCCGGCATACCAAGCCTTTCTGCTATGTGTATGGCGCAGCTTTCTCCGGCCTCTCCTATTTCCAGCCTGTACAAGGGCATAAGGCTTTCGCGGTCAAAGGCCATACGTGCGTTAATAACTCCTTGGGTGTGTGCGGCAAAATCTTTTATCTCCGGATAGTGGGTTGTAACGGTGAACAAACAACCCTTTGCCAGCAATTCTTCTAAAATAGCCGTGGCAATGCCCATGCCCTCGGCGGGGTCTGTGCCGGAGCCAAGCTCATCAAACAAAATCAATGAATTAGCCGTAGCCCTTCCTAAAACATCTATGATGTTGGTCATATGCGACGAAAAGGTAGACAAATTTTGGGATATGCTTTGCCCATCTCCAATGTCGCACCAAACCGAATCGAAAATGCATACGCTGCTGCGCTCATCCGCAGGGACATGCAAGCCGCTTTGGGCCATCAGGGAAATTAGCCCTACGGTTTTAATGGCAACGGTTTTGCCGCCGGTGTTTGGGCCTGTTATGATGATGCCTTTCATGCCATTACCCAGCGCAAAATCCAGAGGAACCGGCGAGATGCCGCCTTCCGCACTTTGTAAAAGCGGATGCCGTGCCGATAGTAGCCTTATCTCCCTTTCTTCGGTTAGCCTAATTTGCGCTGCTTTCATAGATATGCTCAGCTTCCCCTTAGCAAAAACAAAATCCAAAGTTTCCATGGCTTCCATGTTTAGCTTGATGGAAGGCAGATGCTCGTAAATTAAGGCGGTTAGGGTGTAAAGTATGATGCGCACTTCGTTATCTTCTTCTATTTTTAGCAAGGATAGCTCGTCTTGAAGATTAGATATTGCTGTAGGCTCTATATAGCATGTTCCGCCTGTGTTGGATATCTCAACCAATGCACCGGGTATCTTGTTTTTATGCTTCTTTTCCACGGGCAAGGTATATCTGCCGTTACGAACTACAGCAAATCCATCGGTGCAATACTGCTTATTTGCCTTTAACAGGGATTCTATCTTGCCCTTAATTTGTTCACCTTTGCGCTCGATGCTTCTGCGCAAGTCGTGAAGCTTGGGGGTTGCCCTGTCGTCAATTTGTCCATTGCGAATACAGCGGTTAATTTCTTCATCCAAAAGGGATAGGTCTATCATAGAATTTCCATAAAATGCAATATCAGCTGCGGTGTATTCAGCCCTTTTCAGATAGGACTTCATGCGGCCGCATGACATAAGAAATGTAGCAACATTGCCTATGTCTTCCGTTGTCAGCATAGCGTCAGCACCTAATAAGATAATAATTTTTTCAAGGTCGGTCATGATAGCGATAGGCGGGTTTCCAACTTGCTCTATAATTTTTCTTGCTTCTGTTGTTTGATTTGACAGCCGCGTTGCCTCCGCGATGTTTGCCGCAGGTGTGACGGACATGCAACGCTCTTTGGCAATTGCTGAAACTGCACAATCAGCTAATTGGTTTAGTATTACATCAAATTCTAGGGTTTTGAAATGGTTCATTTCTTTAAATTCCTCCTTAATGACTATACCATAGGCGCGAAAATGCCGCGGATAAGCAGCCTTAAAGAAAGGCTACTTATCTGCGGCATAGTAATAGTATAATCTATGCACAAAAAAAGATACGACCCTATCGTACCCCAGCAGATGGCAGTATTCAAAAAAGGTTACTAAATTAGCGGCACACAAAAAACATAGGCAATACAACATCCCTTTGTTTTTTATATTGCGCCTCGGTATGCGGTTTTAAGCTCTAACAACCGATACCACGCTAACACTCACAAAACAGCACCTCTTTCTTAAAATTAAATTTAACTTCAAAATGAATTATAACATATGGGGCAAACGCTGTCAATATCAAAATTTGTTAATCCATTATTCATTTTGCAATTTGCTTTAAAATATCTTGACAAAAACTGCGTAAAATACTATAATACAATTGCAAATAGACTGGTAATGGAAGGTCCTAAGTGTTTGCAATTGCTTGGGGCTTTTCTAGTAATTTCCAGCAAAACAAAAGGGGGTTGAAATCCATGCAAAATAAGCTTAAATTATACGGATTTAACAATCTTACCAAGTCCTTGAGTTTTAATATCTACGACATATGCTATGCCAAGGGCGAAAGAGAGCAGAAAGACTATATCGCCTATATCGACCAGCATTATAATTCCGAACGCCTAACAGGCATTTTGGAGCAGTTGACAAGCATGATAGGGGCCACGGTGCTTTCTGTTTCCAAACAGGATTATGACCCACAAGGCGCGTCAGTTACCCTTCTTATTGCCGAAGAGGCTATGCGAAATGGGATGAGCATAACCCCCGAGACGGTTGTGGCGCATCTGGATAAAAGCCATGTTACCGTGCATACCTATCCGGAATTTCACCCGGAAACATCAATTGCCACCTTCCGCGTGGATATTGACGTTTCGACATGCGGTGAAATTACGCCCCTTTCTACACTGGACTATCTTATTGGCAGCTTTGATTCTGATATAATTACAATGGACTATCGAGTGCGGGGCTTTACGCGGGATATTTCCGGTAATAAAATCTTTTTGGATGAGGGCTTAACATCCATCCAAAATTATATAGACGAAAAAACCTTGGAAAAATATGATGCCGTGGATGTAAATGTGTATCAAAGCAATATTTTTCATACGAAGATGCTTATAAAGGACGTGAATTTAGAGAACTATCTGTTTAACAGAGATGTGTACGAGCTAAAGCCCAAGGTGCGGCTGGGTATCACAAACAGCCTGCGCCAGGAAATGATTGAGATTTTTAGCGGGTCTAATGTGTTTGCTAAGGAGTAAAAAAGGGAGTGCAGGGTAAACCCTGCTAGAAGTAACGACTACAAGTCGGTTTGCAACCGTTACTTTAGCAGGGTTTACCCTGCATTACAGGCAAAGCGAGGGAGCGAAGGAAAGCAAATGGACTATAGAAAAGCTGAAATAAACGACATCAAAACCCTTGTGGCTTTTCGCAAACAACAGCTGCTAGACGAAGGAGAAGTTCCTAAAAAAAATATTGACAGCGAGCTAACCCGGTATTTTGAAAAATTCCTTACGGAAGAATCTCTGATACAATATGTTGCGATGGACGGCAGTGAAATTGTAGCCACCGGTGGTGTACACTTTTACCTCTATCCACCTTCTTACAGCAATCCCACAGGTAAAACGGCATATATTGCCAGCATGTACACCCTTCCCGCATATCGCGGCAAAGGCATAGCCACGGCCATTTTACGCATTTTGATAGATGAGGTGCGCGCGCGAAGCTATAAACGCATACGCCTTTTTGCTTCAAACCAAGGCCGCCCTGTTTATGAAAAATTGGGCTTTAAAGATACTCCCGGTTTTATGAAAATTGACCTTTAGCAAAGGTGGTGGATGGTATGGACAAAATTTTGCAACAAAGGGCACCCATCATGGAAGCCATGGAAGCCCTAAGAAACCAGCGCGTCGTACCCTTTGACGTGCCCGGCCACAAGCGTGGCAAAGGCAACCCCGAATTGACAGAATTTTTCGGGGCAAAAACCATGTCGATTGATGTAAATTCCATGAAGCCGCTGGACTTTTTGGGCCATCCTGTTTCCGTGATAAAAGAGGCCGAGGAAATTGCAGCGGATGCTTTTGGCGCGGCCCACGCCTTTTTGATGGTTAGCGGCACAAGCGCAAGCGTCATTGCCATGATAATGGCCGCCTGTAAAAAAGGCGATAAAATTTTAATGCCGCGCAATGTTCATAAAAGCGTTTTGTCTGCCCTTATTTTATCCGGCGCATTGCCTGTTTATATTGACCCCGGCCTGGATATCAATCTGGGTGTTTCCATGGGCATGAGCATTGCAGACATCGCCCGCGCCATAGACGAAAACCCTGATGCCGCCGCGATATTTCTTAACAACCCCACATATTACGGCATATGCTCTAACCTACCTGAAATTGTGAAGATGGCCCGCGCGAAGGGCATTGCCGTGCTGGTGGACGAGGCCCACGGCACACATTTCAGCTTTGGGCGCGGCCTGCCCATCTCCGCCATGGCGGCCGGTGCGGACATGTCGGCGGTGTCCATGCATAAATCCGGCGGGTCTTTGACGCAAAGCTCGTTTTTGCTGCTGGGTGCGGCACCAAACCCCCATCATGTGCGGCAAATAATCAATTTAACGCAAACCACGTCGGCCTCATATTTGCTGATGGTGTCATTGGATATTTCCCGGAAAAACCTTGCGTTAAACGGCGTGGAAATCTTTGATAAAGTGGGCCAGATGGCCAATTATGCCCGGGACGAAATTAACAATATCGGCGGGTATTACGCCTTTGGCAAGGAAATTATAAATGGCGACGCTATTTTTGATTTTGACCACACAAAGCTGTCCGTAAACACCTTGAAAACAGGCCTTGCAGGCCGTGAAGTGTACGACATTTTGCGGGACGAATATGACATACAAATAGAATTTGGTGACATTGGCAACTTTTTGGCCTATGTTTCTGTAGGCGACCGCATGAAGGACATAGAGCGGCTTTGCTCTTCACTGTCAGAGATTTACAGGCGATACGGCAATGACAAAAAAGCTGATATAGATTATGAATATATCCACCCCGTGGTGGCCGCCTTGCCCCAAGAGGCCTTTTATGCCGAAAAAGAGGCAGTGCGGCTGGAGAACAGCGCAGGCCGCATCTCAAGCGAGCTTGTGATGTGCTACCCGCCCGGCATACCCATCATTGCCCCCGGCGAAATGATGACCCAAGCGGCGGTGGACTATATACGATATGCCAAGGAAGTGGGTTGCAGCCTTACGGGCACCCAGGATGAGGACGTTGAAATGCTGTATGTTCTAAAGTAGTGAGGTGATGATATGGAGCTTTGGTTTTCCGAAAAACACACAGAATTTGTAAAAATGTCCATAAAAATTGATAAGCATCTGCATGGCGAAACCAGCGATTTTCAGCGCATAGATATTTTTGAATCCTACGAATTTGGCCGTTTTTTGACGCTGGACGGCGTTATGATGATGACGGAAAAGGACGAATTTGCATATCACGAGATGCTGGTGCATGTGCCCATGGCCGTAAATTCCGCCATACGCAAGGTGCTTATCATAGGTGCCGGCGATGGCGGTATTGTGCGCGAAGCCGCGCGATACGCAACGATAGAGAAGATGGACATGGTGGAAATTGACCCCCAAGTGGTTGATGCTTGCAAACGATTTTTGCCCAAGACAGCAAGTGCCCTGGACGACGCCCGCCTTAGCATATATTACCAAGATGGCCTAAAATTCATACGCAAGGCCAAAAATGAATACGACCTTATTATCGTAGATTCCACCGACCCCTTTGGCCCAGGCGAAGGCCTGTTTACAAAGGAATTTTACGGCAATTGCTACAACGCCCTGACGGATGATGGCATTATGGTAAACCAGCTGGGCAGCCCATATTACAAAAACGATGCCGCCGCCATGAAGCGCGCCTATGGCAAGCTTGCGGGCGTTTTCCCTATACACGCGGCGTTTCAAGCCCATATACCCACATATCCCAGCGGCCATTGGCTTTTTGGCTTTGGGTCTAAAAAACTAAGCCACCTTGATGTTAATCCTAATTGGGATAATTTGGGGTTAGCCACGAAATACTATAACACACAGTTGCATCGCGGGGCCTTTGCGTTGCCTACCTACGTCAATAATTTGCTAAACGAAGAGGTGGCCCCATAATGAAAAAGGAAATTATAAACAACATAAAATACGGCGCATCCATTGGCAGCAAAGTATTTTTGGGTATATCCGTAGTTAATATGATAATAACCCTTGTAACTACGGGTGTGCTGTATGAAGATACAATGTATAAGCTGGTAGTAACCTTTGCCTGCATTGCGTCCATCCTTATTTTTGAAAACTTTAAGCTGCGCGTATGGGCAAAATATGCGCTGTCTTATGCATTTGTCTGCATTATAATGGTAGCCTATATGTCGCTGACAGTTGGCTACATCAGCGGAACACTGCTTTTAAATACACTTGGTATCACCACGATAATCTTCATCATCGTGGTGGCTGTAGAAAACACCAAAGATCACATAAAAGCGAAAAAGGCTAAAGTTAAGGCAGAAGGGGACGAGCAGCCTTGAGAAAAGAAGCTTTTGCCTATTTAAAAGAAGCCGCAACCCTTAGCAGTAAATTGTTTACGGGATTTACGGTGTTTAATCTTATCATCTCCTTCATTCACCGGCAATATGGATGAAGCCAGCGAATATATCCTGCACAACCTTGTTACCATCGTGGTTTGCGTCACATCGCTGGTTATATTTCACAAGGTAAAACTAAGCATGTGGTTGAGAATGCTGCTATCGTATGTTGTTAATTTTTATAATTATTGCGGTAGCCAGCGGGGTTAGCGAGCATATAAAGACCAAGAGGAGCGGAAAAATTGGAAACTGAAACATTGCAAATAGTTGATATGACAAAAGAATACGCCGGCATCATCTCCGGGTGGAAATATGGGGGCGCATATTCGATTTACGACGAAAGCGAAGAAAATATTGACGGCTTTATGAACGGCGCACACTTTGCCTGTACGGACGCATCCGGAGAGCTAATTGGATATTTTTGCTTTGGTGAAGATGCGCGCATACCGACGGTTGAGGAAAATGTGTATGACGATAATTTTATAGATATAGGATTGGGCCTAAAGCCTGATTTATGCGGCAGAAGCCTAGGCCTAACATTCTTAAAAAAAGGCCTGCAACATGCCCGCGACATTTATGGCGCAACCAGTTTTCGCTTAACTGTTGCGGCTTTTAACGAAAGGGCTATTAAAGTTTACGAAAGGGCGGGATTTTGCACGGAGCGCGAAGTGACACATTTGCAGTCCAATCAAAAATTCCTCATAATGAAGCATGAATAAACCCATGTTTTACCGCCGCCAGATAGGCCCCAATATTTTCTACTTTCTGGGCCTGTGGTTTTTTGGCCTGATGGCATTAAGCTGCCTTGTTTTGCCGCCTATCTTGTTTTATATAGAGCCCATAGTCACGCCATCAGAGGCCATTGCATTTTTGTTGATGTTTATAGGCTTTTTCGGCTTCTTCCTGGCCTTTTTCCTCTACATCAAGGTGAAAATTGGCGGAAGGCGAAAAAAGATATACAAGAAATTTCGGCAGCTTTCTGAGGCAGAGCAAACAAAAGTAAATGCAGAGCTAAGCGGAAAAATTAGGCAGATACATTGGGGCGAAAGCCGCCTATACACAGGCGCCGGCTTCTTTTGGGAGTTTGTTGATTATGACGATATCGCCTGGGTTTATGGAAGCAGCACGGCCACGCCCACGGGTGAGGATACCCAGGTTATGGTGCTAAGCGTGAAAATTCATGATACCCAAGGTATGATGTATAAAATACCCACAACATCTTCTTACGATACCGAAAGGGTTATTGAAAGCGTGATGACAGTAGCCCCAAATGTTATCTTTGGATACAGCAAAGAAAGGGCAAGGCTTGCGAAGAAAGATTTTAACAGGTTTTTGCTTGAAGGGAGAAAAAATGCTGAATAAAAACGGAAATATACAAACCTTTTTGGGCTGCGATGCAACCTACGAAGACGCAAAAATTGTGGTTTTTGGCGCGCCTTACGACGGTACCACCTCAAACCGCCCGGGCACCCGCTTTGGGCCGCCTGTCGTGCGCGCGGATTCTTCTGGATTAGAGACATATTCGCCTTATCAAAATGCGGACTTGGAAGATGTCCAAATTTATGACGCAGGAGAGCTTGAGCTGCCTTTCGGGCGGCCAGAACCCGCCCTAGACATGATAGAAGCGGCCACATCCCAAATTTTGCTTGACGGCAAGATACCGCTGATGATAGGCGGCGAGCATCTGGTGACGCTGGGGGCGGTGCGTGCCGCCGCAAAGAAGCATCCAAACCTGCATATAATCCATCTTGATGCCCATACAGACCTGCGGGAAGACTATCTGGGCGAAAAGCTGTCTCATGCCACCGTGCTGCGCCGCTGCCACGATATTTTGGGCGATGGGCGCATTTATCAGTTTGGCATACGCTCCGGCACCCGCGAGGAATTTGAATGGGCCGCCAAAGGCCATGTTCATCTGCAAAAATTTAACCTGGACTGGCTGACGGAAGTTGTAAAGTCCCTTGGCGATGCGCCCGTGTATTTTACGCTGGACTTGGATGTGCTGGACCCTTCGGCATTTCCCGGCACAGGCACCCCGGAAGCCGGCGGCGTAAGCTTTATGGATTTGCTATGCGCCATCGTACAGCTAAAGCAGCTAAATGTGGTGGGCTGTGATGTGGTGGAGCTTGCGCCAAGCTTTGATGCCAGCGGTGCCAGCACGGCAACGGCGTGTAAAGTGATACGAGAATTGATGCTGGCAATTTCGTAGGGATTGATGCTGCGCTGACAGCCCAACCGTCATTGCTTCGGCCCTGTGCTACACTGGCCTTTAACTGCCATTGGCCTTGCAATGACAGTTGAGCGTTGCGTTGCTATTAGGATGTCCACGACAGTTAAATTGTCATTGCGAGGACTACGGTAGTTGAATTATGATACAGCACAAGGCCGAAGCAATCCAGATAACCGATGTGTATAAATTTTGATATTGACGTAAGCTGGAT
>WQVI01000022.1 GCA_009781625.1 Defluviitaleaceae bacterium
GGGCGGCTGTAAGCCGCCCCTACATTAGTATTGAGGTTTTGCTTTACAGTGCGCCGTGTAGTACATATGCGTAGGGGCGGCTTGTAGCCGCCCGCATATGCAGTGACATAATACATTGAATAGATCGTACGTCTGTAGGATAAACGGCAGTTGAATTATGGCGATTTAACATGTAACATATCATAGGGTGGCCAAGATGGCCAGGAATTGTATGAGGGATGGCATGGCAACTGCTATAAGTTAAATTGCTATGTTGCGCTTATCCAGCCAAGCGGTAGCCGCATCGGCCACAACCTTTATGTTGTCAGCCTCAAAAGGCGTTGGCAGCTTTGTATCTTCCAGCAAATCTACAAATGTTTTCGTGCCCGCAAAGCCCAGCAGTCGCCTATATTTAGCCCAAGCGGCCTTGGCATCTTTTTGATTTTCGGCCCAAAAGCTTAAAGCCACTATTTGCGCCAGGCAATAGTCGATGTAATAAAAGGGGTTTGTGTAGATATGCAGCTGGGCTTGCCAGCGGCGGCCTTCGTCGTGGAAGGGTGTGTCGGTTAGGTCAAGCCATGGCCTGTATTTTGCCTCAAGCTGAAGCCAATACTGGTTGCGCTGGGCAGGTGTCATGTCCGGGTTTTCGTAGATGTGATGCTGAAATTCGTCTACCATAACGCCATAGGGCAAAAATGTTAGCGCGCCGGACAGGTGACTGTCATAATATTTGTTGGTTTGTTCTCCAAAAAAGCCTTCCATCCAGGGCCAGGTGAAAAATTCCATTGACATGGCATGTATTTCGGCTGTCTCGCTTGAGCTATCTTGTAAATCTGATGGGGAAATATCCCATGCCAAGTGGGCTGCAAAGGCGTGGCCTACCTCATGGGTGAAAACATCTATGTCGCCGGATGTACCGTTAAAGTTGGCAAAAATAAAGGGCGACTTATACTTTGGAAGTGTAGAGCAATAGCCGCCGCTGCTTTTGCCGGGGCGCGTTAAGACGTCAAAAAGCTCGTTTTCCAGCATAAAGTCTATAAATTCTGCCGTCTCACCGGAAAGCTCGTGATACATTTTCCGGGCGTGGGCAAAGATGTCGTCCGCAGTGCCCATGGGTGCCGCGTTGCCATCAGGATAGTTAAAATCTTGGTCGTAGGTTTTTATGGTATCTACACCTATGCGTTGGGCCTGGGCCTGTTTCAGCTTCGTCACGATGGGCACAATATGTTTTGCCACGCCTTCGCGAAACTTCGCCACCATGGCCGCATCATAGCAATTTCTCGTCATGCGGTAGTAGCCAAGCTCTACAAAGTTTTTATAGCCCAGCTTTCGCGCCATGCCTGTCCGCAGCTTAACCATCGCGTCAAAAATACTGTCAAATCTTTCTGCATTGGCCATATACCATTTTGCGGTGGCTTCCTCGGCGGCTTTACGAACAGCGCGGTCGGGGTCTTGGCCATAAGGGTAAATTTCAGCCAGGGTTAGGGTTTTGCCGTCAAAATCAATTTGCGCAGAGGCTTTCAGCTTGTCATATTCCGTGCAGAGGGCATTTTCCTCTTGCAAATGGGCCACAATTTCGGGCTTGAAGGTTTTAAGCTCTATCTCCGCGTTAACAAATAGCAAAGAGCCCCATTTTGCTTCCATTTCCTTGCGAAATGGCGAGGCAAGAAGTGCCGCGGTAAACTGGTTTAAAATCTCGTCCAGCTTTGGCCCTGTCATATCCCAAAATTCAACTTCCCCGTCGTAAAATTCGTCATTGGTATCCAGGGAATTTCTAATGTACGCCAAAGAGATCGTGGTGTCGGTTTCGGCGCAAAGGTCGTCATACTCTTTGTAGACGGCAAAACATTCCTCTGCTGTGTCAGCCGCCTTAAAGCGCACAAGCAGGTCTTGCAGCTTTGCATTTAGCTTATCGTAAGCTGGTCTCTCGTATGGCATTTGCGGAAATTTCATCTTTCCTCATCCTTTCTATTGTTGAAATATAGTGATAAAACCTCTTAACCACGGAAAGCACGGAAGGACACGGAAAACCCCCGCTCTTATGCACTTTCCGTGTATTTCTGTGCCTTCCGTGGTTAAATTTTTTAGATTTTAAACAACTTCATCGCTGTAAGCCCGTCTCCATAATGTGGCCACAAATTCCTTGATATATTTTCTGATGTTGTCGCTTACGACGCCTTCCTCTAAAGCAAAGTGAAGTGACATCAGGAAATAATCAACATTAAATATCATTTTCACATCTTCATAGCTCTCGTCAGTATACATTTTTGCTCTTGCGCGAGGCACCAAGTCATCTATCCATTTCGTGATGGCTTCCTCGCCAAGCTCTTTGTCAATCAGCGCAGAAACAACTTTTGCAAGCCGCTTTTCTTCTCCGTCCAAAAACCTATCATTAGATACAACATGGAATTTTATGCAACCAAGCACTTTATCCGCATATTCCATGGGAAATTTGGCGTGCTTCACCAAAGCAAGAAGCATATCCGCCCCATGCCCTACTGCGTGGGCCCAGCCCTTCCCCATAACAAAGCCTCGCTTGTCCACTTCTTTGCTCATATACTCTAAGCCTTTATCCAGTGCTGCCATATATTGGTCTTGGGACAAAAAGTTTCTTTCGCCGCCCATTGACACAAAATAGCCTACACAAAGAGATGAAAAAGACCGCCAAAACACCGTGTCGCCATCTTTGTTGCCAAGGCCGTTAAACAAATGGCCCTCGCTAAGGTAAGCATGAAGCAGTTCGATGCAGTCTTCATGGCTCAAATAGTCTATTTCAACAAGCCCAAGGATATTTTCCCTTAGAAGAGAATGTGGACTGCCGGTGTTCTCAAGCAAAAGCTTGATAAAGCCCTGGGACCCTAGCTCTTCAACAATTTTTGCGATGTCTATCTTTCCGTAAAGATATTCGTTTCTCATGTCATCCATTAATTTTTCAATATTCATAATTATTCTCCATTTCTGTTTTATTTGCAATTCATTTCATGCCAATTGCTTTGTAAGAGCGGATAGTCGCAATTCCTCACTGCGTCCTCGTAAGTTATTTTCCCATCGGCTTCCAGCACGGCGTTAAGATAAATTTCCAGGTTTCGTATATATTTGCGCAGAAGACTTCCATCAAAGGCGGGGCCGTGGCCCGGGATGATGGTAAGGTCGGTGTATTCCTTTAGCCTATGCAGCGATTCCAGCTGCCTTTTGATATCCCTTTTGCCATCGCATAAATACGGCAAAGTTTGCCGGCCGTCATTGTGAAATACCAGCTCATCCGCCACATATAAAAACTGTCCGTTAATTTTTACCAGCATAGTACATACCGAATGACCCGCAAGCGGTATCATCTCAAGCTTATGGCGGCCAAACTCCAATATTGTTGGCTTATCCACCGCAACCGTGGGCGTATATTTCTTAATTTCCTCCTCGGTGGACTTTTCAAAAACAAGGGTCTCTTCATAGCGCGAGCCCCCGTAAATAGGCACATCGGGCAGCGCATTGATGCCAAAAAGATGGTCCGCATGAAAATGGGAAATTATTATTTTTCCAATTGTTATGCCCTTTGCGGACAGGTCATCAAGCACCTGCTGAGCCTGCGCCTCATAGGCAACGTCAATCAATATGGCTTTGCTTCCATCTACCACGGCAACAATATTAAAGCCAAATTTAGAGGTTGTTGGCGGAAACATATAATGTATTATTCCTGTTGCCAGTTCCTTTTTAGTCATAAAATTCTCCATACACAAACAGCACGCTCCTCTCCTCTGCTCCACAATTCCAAGAGTAGCACGGGCGTGACTTCACCAATGAACATTTTTAAGCATTTCCATTTCATTTCAATTACGTAGGGGTTACATTTTGTGCTATAGGGCCGCGCCGATAATGTCGTTGATGTCTGTGATACTATTTTTCTCCATAAAGCCTGCAATGCCGTCAAGCACATCAATTGTGGCGCTGGGGTTGGCAAAATTTGCGGTACCCACGGCCACGGCGGATGCGCCGGCCATCATAAACTCTATGGCATCATTGCCATCCATAATGCCACCCATCCCAATTATTGGTATCTTAGTGCAACGGGCCGCCTGATAGACGCAGCGCAGGGCAACGGGCTTTATGGCAGGACCGGATACGCCGCCAAAAATGTTGCCCAGCATGGGCTTGCGGCGGTTAATATCAATGCGCATACCAAATAGGGTGTTTATCATGGAAAGGGCATCTGCTCCGGCACCTTCCGCCGCTTTGGCAATGACTTCTATGCTCGTCACATTAGGCGTTAGCTTAACGATAAGGGGCAGCTTAGTAACTTTTCGGACTTCTTTGACAACTTTCTCAGTCAGCTTCCAATCTGTTCCAAATTGCACGCCACCCTCTGAAACATTGGGGCAAGATATGTTTAGCTCCAGCATATCAATGCCCTCTTCTTCGGACAGCCGCCGGGCCACAAGGCAATAGTCCTCAATTTTATGGCCGCAGACATTGACGATAATCAGGGGGTCAATATCCCGGAAAAAGGCCATGTCGTTGGCTATAAACTGCTCTACCCCTGGGTTTTGAAGGCCAATAGAATTTAACATGCCGCCGTAGCTTTCCGCCACACGAGGCGTACGGTTGCCTGCCCAGGGTATAGGCGCGACACCCTTTGTCGTCACGGCCCCAAGGCGGTTGATATCCATATATTGGGCGTATTCCTTACCGCTGCCAAAGGTGCCGGATGCCACTGTTACAGGGTTTTTCCACGTCAGCCCCCCTATGTTAACAGAAAGATTTATACTCATTCCCAAACCAGCTCCTTTGCGTTAAATACGGGCCCGTCATAACAAGCGCGCTTGTTGACTGTGCCGCCGTCCTGATAGGCTTTTACGGCGCAGGCCAGGCAGGTGCCCACGCAGCAGGCCATATGCTCTTCCACAGAAACAAAACAGGGCAAGCCCGCAGCCTCGGCATATTTTGCCAATGCCGCCAGCATGGGCTTTGGGCCGCAGCCATAAACCGCGTCAAATACAGGTTTTTGCGGCAAAGCGGCTATGGCATTGCCCTGCACGCCGTAACTGCCGTCATCCGTGCAAACCGTGACTTTATCATCGTATCTGCTAAATTCCTCTTCCAATATCACTTGGGATTTGTCACGAAAGCCCAGATATATAGCGATGTTGGCGCTGGGCTTTATTTTGCGTATGCTTGAGGCAAGCTGTAAAAGCGGCGGCACACCAAGGCCACCGCCTACAATGGCGATGTCGCGATAGTTTGTGTCAATGTCGTAGCCGTTGCCCAGAGGGCCCAAGATGCGTAGCTTTTCACCGGCGGCAACTTCCGCAATTTCCTTTGTGCCGCCGCCTACGATGCGGTAAATCACGCGCAAAATCCCATTGGGTTTGTCAATTTCGCAAATGGACAGGGGGCGGGGCAAAAGCATGGCGGGGTTGCCTGTATAAATGCCCAAAAACTGGCCCGCCTTGGCTTTCGCCGCTTGCGCGGGGGAATGTATGCGCAAATCAAAAGTATCCTGGGCTATTTGTTTGTTTTCAATTACAACTGCATGTGTTATCTCACTCATTTGCTTGCTCCTTAAAAATTACGTAGTTTTCAAGAAATTTTAATGAACTTTCCATTTCCAAGCTTGTGGACTTGTAAACTCTGTGATGTTGGTTGAAAAGCTGCCAGTTAAGTATCTCGTCATACACGACATAAATCCATTCATCTGAATTTAAGCCCTGTATGCTGTAAACGCGGCCCCTTCCAAGGTAGTTTCTATCCGGCCTGTTTGGGTTGACGACGGGCAGATTGCCCACCCATCCTATGCGCTCTTTGGCAAAAGCCGCATCTTGCATTCCTATCGTAAAATATACCACCTCAAAAGACTGGCCGTTATGCCATAGCAAATATTCACTGTTAAGTCAACGCTGCGCTTCATCAAAATCCCCCAGCCAATGTTCTCTATAAACATATCTATTCATCATCCAGCCAGCGTTATTGATTTGCACAAGTGCTGCAATTGATACAATGGGTACAATAGTTGCCGTCAAGCAGCCCAACAAGCAGATTATAATTATCTTTTTCTTCATCAGTATTACCTATATTTTTATCCACATAGCGGGGCGAAGCTGCGCGTAAACGCTTGGGCCGTAGCCGTAAACAAGCAAAATGCCTTTGTTTGAAACGCCGACAAAGGAGTTTATAGGCAAGCGTGGCCCTATCTCCCAACCTATTGTCCGCAGAAACCAGTCTTGCGCTTTGCCTGTTTCATCCAGGGCCATTCTGGCTAGGTTGTATTGGTCTTTTATTTTTCCTTTTGAAAAAAGTCCGTTTGGGTCGCCTTTTGCCAGCAATCCGCTATCGCCGAAATAGTTTACTACATCCCAAAGAGACAAGAGAAATATGCTGTCCTCTGTATCGTTTCCGCCATCTACGTTATACCATGGGTTGGGCGCGTTTTCTAGGCTTGTCGATATAATGCGCTGTTTATCGCTGGCGTAGAAGCTGCTATAATACTCATTGTTTAGCCAAAGGCGTAATGGATTATTTTCCCATCGCAGCTCTGAATAATAGTAGTCCGCAAGGTTAAAGTCGTTTTGCTGAATAACAAACTTGCGCAGCAAAAGTGCCTTATCTTGTTGTTTTTCCAGCACCAGCCATTCTTGGCCGCCAAAAAGCATTGTTTCGTAGTTCAATCCTGCTTGTTTCATCTTTAGAGCCATCCTTTCGTGTCATTTTTCTTAGCAATATAATTGTTATAGGCTGTGGACAACTGCTTAACAAACATCTCTACCTCAGCAACATCTTGTTCACTGATATCAATAGGGAGCGTCTTGCCGCGCAGATAAATAAATGCGTGCATCTCTTTGGGTTTTTTATATTCGCGAACTTCTTCGACATTCGCTCTTATAAGTTCATCAAAATGGAATTCTATGGTCTTTCCGATAAGTTCTAACACTGCGCCTCTTTCATAAACCCCTACTTGATAGCCTTCAAAGTTAGAGAGCCTTGAGATGCAGAAGATTAGGTACACAATTGATACCCCAAGAAATATCCATAGCGCAATGGCGGGTATGCCAAGCTCTTCAGGAGAAGCCACAAATTCATAAAAAGCAGTATTGCGGGCAAACCATTCAATAATTCCGTCATTTAAGAAAAGGACGGCCACCCCAACCAATATCAGGGGCAAGAATAGTTTATTATATTTTTCAGTGAAGTCCAGGGCTTTTCGTTTGCTTTGAAAAATTAGCTGCCCGAAATCAATGCGATAATTATCGATATCAATCGTCACCTTTCTGGAATTAAGTGAAGCCCTACAAAGCCTGTCCCAAATCCTCTTTCATATCAAGTGCGGCGGCCCTTGCGGCCTCTGCATAGGTCATGCCTTTATACTTTTCGGTTTTGTATGCTGCGATGATGCCGCGGGAATTATTTACAATGGCACCCAAGCCGTTTTTATCAAAAGATGCCGCGATATCAGCCGCACCGCCGCCTTGTGCGCCATAGCCCGGCACAAGGAAGAAGGTGTGGGGCATTTGCGCCCGCAGCTTTGCGGCTACTTCGGGATGGGTGGCACCGACCACGGCACCGATGGAAGAATAGCCATGCTGACCTCTAAAGTCCGCGCCCCATTTTTCAACATATTCGCCGCAAATCTCGTAGAGGTGTTTGCCGTCCACAATGAGGTCTTGGAAGTCCCCACTGCCTTTGTTGGATGTCTTGACTAGGATGAAGAGGCCCTTGTCAAAGTCCTTGCAGTTTTTCAGGAAGGGTTCGATGGAATCCGCGCCCAGGAAGGGATTTATGGTGATAAAGTCCGTATCAGAGAAAGCCATTTTCTGGCCAAAGACATCCGTTTCGCCGATATGGGCATCAGAATAGGCCTCGGCGGTGGATGCGATGTCGCTGCGCTTAATGTCGCCAATGACGATGAGGCCGGCGGCCTTGGCGTAGGAAACGGTTTGGAAGTAAGCATCCATGCCTTCCGCGCCAAATTGTTCGTAAAAGGCCACCTGGGGTTTTACGGCGGGCACCACATCGCAGATGGCGTCAATGATGCCGCGGTTATAGGCCAGCAGAGCGTATTTTACGGCGATGGATGTGTTTCCGTATCTGTTTTGGGCGTCTTTTGTGATGTCCTCGGGGATATAGTCAATACGAGGGTCTAGGCCCACAACGGTGGGGTTTTTTAGCTCAATAATCCTGTCAATCAATCTGTCAATAATCATTGTAATCTCCCTTCTTTCACGGTAAATTTGCCGCCATAGATGGTGTGGCGCACCTTGCCAACAACTTCACGGCCCGCGAAAGGCATGTTTTTGCCTTTGGATGCGAAGTTGGCGGGGTCTATGGTATGTCTTGCGGTGGGGTTTATGATGGTGATATCGGCGGCGCGGCCCACGGCCAGGCTGCCTTTGTCAATGCCCAAAATTTTTGCGGGCAGGGTGGACATTTTGTTTATCAGGGCCATGGGCGTTAAGATGCCCGTTTCTACAAGCTCTGTTAAGGCCAGAGGCAGGGATATTTCCAGGCCTACAATGCCGTTGGGTGCTTCCAAAAAGCCCTTGGCCTTTTCGTCGGCGTGGTGGGGGGCGTGGTCTGTGGCGATAACGTCTATTGTGCCCTCCGCTAAGGCCTCTATCATGGCCGCCACATCGCTTTTGGTGCGCAATGGCGGGTTCATTTTAAAATTGGTGTCTGTGCCGTCGATGTCCTCGTCGGACAGGATGAAGTGGTGGGGCGCAATCTCGGCTGTCACAAGACTTGTCCGCTTTTTGGCGTCAGCGATAATATCTACGCCGGCTTTTGTGGCCACATGGCAAATGTGCAGCTTGGCATCTGTGGCTTGGGCCAGCACGATGTCCCGGGCGATGATAACATCCTCTGCGCAGCGCGGAATGCCCGGCAAGCCAAGCTTTTTGGAAACTTCGCCTTCATTCATCACGCCACCGGACGCCAATTTTGCATCTTCGCAATGGTCAAAGACAACAATGCCCAGCTTTGCGGTAATTTCCATGGCTTCCTTCATTAGCTTGGCGTTTTTCACGCTCATGCCGTCTTCGCTGATACCAACGGCACCCGCGGCGGCCATTTCGGCAATTGGCGCAAGGGTTTCGCCCTTTTGCCCCATGGTTATCGCGGCAATGGGCAAAATGTCCACAAGGCCAATTTCCTTTGCGCGCGCTATTTGGTGACGCACCCAATCCACAGAATCTCCAACAGGATTTGTGTTTGGCATTGTACACACCGTTGTGAAGCCGCCCAATGCGGCGGCGGCACTGCCGCTGGCAATGTCTTCTTTATGGGTTTGGCCGGGCTCGCGGAAGTGGACATGTAGGTCAATTAGCCCCGGCGTAACCCAGCAGCCTGTTGCGTCGATGGTTTCACAGTCCTGCGGGGTCTCAAAAGAGCCCGCAGCGGCAATCTTGCCGTCCTCAACCAAAACATCGGCCACATCATCAAAATTATTGGCGGGGTCTATCACCCGCCCGTTTTTAATAAGGATTTTTTTCATTTGTAACGCCCTCCAGCCATTTCGTTATGTCATCATAAACCTCTTGTTTATTAAGCTCGAACAACATTTCGTGGCGCGCATCTTCATACAGCCTTATTTCGACGTCGATACAGCCAGCGCGCACAAGCTCGCTGTATACGCCGATGATGCCGCGGCCAAAATCTCCCATTGGGTCTTCCAGTCCCGAAAACAGGTATATAGGCAGGTTTTTTGGCATACGCGCAGGCCAGCCCCGGGAATTTGTGATGCGCGCCAGCTTTAGCAAGTCCACACAAGCCCCATGGGTAAGGGGGAAGCCGCAAAGAGCGTCCGCTTCGTAGGCCGCCAATTGGGCCGCATCACGGGTTAGCCAGGATTCGCTGTCTTCCAGCCCGCGAAAATGCTTGTTATAGCGATTGTGCATCCATTTGTTTATGCCCAATGCCTCTTTTTCGCCTTTTTCCCGCGAAACTCTCCGTGTTGAAAACATGCGATACAGCATGTTTACAAAGGGGCCGCCGCCTGCGGTGCCTGAAAAAATGGCGCCTTGATACTCTATGCTCCAAAGGGAGCATACATAGCGCGCTACAAGGGACCCCGCCCCAAGGCCCATAAGCACCAAGGGCGCGTCATGCTCTTTTTTCATCAGCGATGTAAGCTTGTACGTGTCCTTTGCCAATAGTTTGTGGCCGCTTTTGCCGATGTATCCAAACTTTCCGGCGGCAGTGCGGCCGTGGCCCAAATGGTCTTGAGCGCAAACAACATAGCCCTGCCGCGCCATAAATTCCGCAAAATCTTGATAGCGCAGAGCGTGCTCTGAAAAGCCATGTACAAGCTGCAAAACGCCGCGTACTTTATCGCCTTCGGCAGGCTCCCAAATATAGGCGTAAATTGTGCTTTCGCCGTCTGATGATGTGTAAGAAATCTCTCGCATATATCAATCTCCTTGTAATAATTCTTCTAGTGCCACAAGCAGCATTTTATACCCTACCCTATGTTGCCAAAATGATTTATCCTGACTTGCTATTATGCTTTTAAATTCATCAAAACTTATGTATTTTACAGCCTGCACCTCTTCTTTTTGCATTGTGATTTGGTCAATATCAAAATCTGCTTTTAATGCAAAGACATCAAAAAACTCATTGTCAAAAAAAGTTCCGTTATTTTCTATTAAAGCATCTTTAAACGTATAGAGATATTCTACAGAGCTTATTAATGGCAAAATATCCAGCCCTAATTCTTCCTTGGTTTCGCGTATCAGCGTGCTTTCGATATTTTCGCCGCTTTCAATATGCCCACCCACTGATACATACCACAAATTAGCTCCTGCATCTTTGTCAGGGCTGCGCTGTTGAATTAATATCTCATTTTTGGAATTTAATATCCATAAATGCACTACCCTATGAAATATTCCATCTTTGTGAGCTTCTCTTCGTTCAACTATTTCACCTGTTTTTTCTCCGTATTTGTTATAGACATCAAAATATTCCATAATTTACCTCGTGTTTTAGTTAAAAGTGGTTTGTGCCTGTGGGGAAAAGTTCGATTCGGCTGTAGTTGGCAAAGCCGCCGACATTTAGGGCACCTCTGAAAAAATTCCAAAAGGGGGCGTAAAGCTCTCCGTCTATCCAGACAAATGTGGGGCTCCACCACCTTATCTCATCCTCGTGATGGCATCCTTGGGCTTGGGCATATTGCCCTTTTATTAAGAAAGGGGGTATCAAGGTGTCGTGTTCAATTGAAATACAGCCGCAAGGTAAGGTTGTAACGCAAAAACCTAAAGCGTGTGTGATTGGTATCACAGGCAGCATTATGTCGTATTTATCCTCTGTTAAAAATGCCGAAGGGATATTCATTCTTTCTCCGCTGACATAAATAGGCAATCTTGACACATCCGCGGTGATTTGATGGCCTTCCGAGGCATCGCCACCCCATCCTGCCCGCCAAAATTGGGTGTCATGCAGGATGCTCCAGCCTCGGCTAACAATATGAATTTCATTGTTGTATATAAATGCATCCGAGGGCGGAAACGGGCTTGCGCCTGCAAAAAAGCCAAACAGCGGCACATAAAGGATGCCGTCTACCAACAAAACAGGCGTGCTAAATCTGGCGGAAAAGCCTGTGCCGCTGGCTGTGTAGCCGCCCGGCATCATAAGGGCGGTTTCTCCGCTTCCCCCGCCGATAGTGCCAAACATTGGCCCGCTTGGAAACAAAATAAAGTCGCTCCACCAAAGCTCTTGCCCGATTGGCTTAAAAGGAACCATCACCGTTGTTCCGTCGTGGTATAAAATTGGCGGCATCGGTAATTCTAGCAATTCTTGGTGAATAAATAATGGCATATCAACTATTTTAAAGTCGGACAGCGAAAACATTTCGGGTACATGAAAGTCGCCTTGCCAATCTTCCCAAGTATCACGTGCGTCGAAGCTTTCAGAGATAAGGATGCTTTCGATAATTGGTATTGGCTTGGTGCAGCCAGGCTCGGGAATTGTGTATAATATTGCAAACCCGGCGTATGTCGGGCCGTAATTTTGGATGTAAAAGGGTGTCATTATTGTATCTTCTGTCCTAACGAAAATACGGTTACCCCAGCTTGTTAAAGTGCTGTTTACATCGGGAAGTCTGTCAAATATCCCTATGCGAGCTAAAAAAGCGTTTCCGGTGATGCTAAAGCGGGTTTCAAAAGCCTCTTCGAAATAGTGAGCATGTATGTTAAGGCCGTCGGGCATACCGGCGGCAAGCATGGATGCAATGTACATGTGGGGTTCGTCGGCAATGCTTGGCCTATCGGCAAGAAGGAAGCCCGTTACAGTTTCACCAACGAACAGGTTGCCAAAAGGCACCACAGTTGCGGGAGTGGCCACAAGCGTAATGGGCGTGCCGTCTTCGTCCTTGATGTTTACGTGAAGCCAATCTACTGCTTGGTTGATAGTGCCGTCGTTGTTGACAAGCCCTTTGATGGATACAATTCGGCCTGTTGTTTGATTGTAGTGAGGTGGTTGAATGGGCTCAGGAGATGGCGTTGGCGTTGGTGTAGCGGTTGAAACTTGCGCCGGGGCTGGCGGTTCGGGCTCAAGATATGGATAGTTTGTGTAATTTTGATAGTATGCTTGATTTCCGCACGCGGCAAGCATTAATATACAGGCCAGCGTAAAGTAAATTAATTTTTTCATGTTATTTTCACCCTTAATGATTATAGCATAAGTGGAAAGACAACTTCAACAAATTCTTTCCCGCATCGCTTGTTAACTAAAAATCAATGCTTGTGGAAAGTTGTCCGGTTGTGTTAAAATGAAGGTAAGGAAAATTGATTAAGGGGTGCGATATGAGGGCGTTTAAATTTAAGCAGCGGCTGCATCTTGAAAAACACAAGGGCCATACGGAAGATATGCGCATAAAGCCTATTTTGCCTATCGAAGGCGATATTCTTACATACCCGTTGTTGCAGCATATCGGCTCTCCGGCGCGCCCTTTGGTTGAAAAAGGCGAGCGAGTGCTTTTGGGCGAAAAAATTGCAGAAGCTTCCGGCAGGATTTCCGCGAACATTCATTCCGGCGTGTCGGGCACGGTGGTGGACATCCGCCCTACCCTTGAGCCTCATGGGCATTATACCGAATCTATCATCATCGAAGCCGATGGCAAAATGGAAGAGCATCCATCCGTAAAGGGCCTTGAGGACACATATAATTTGACACGAGAGCAATTTTTGGACATTATCAAAGAAGCGGGGCTTGTGGGCCTTGGGGGCGCGGGTTTTCCTACACATATCAAGCTTGCCCCTGCTGACCCTGATTTAATTGATTGCATACTTGTAAACGGCGCGGAATGCGAGCCTTACCACACCCATGACCACCGCGTTATGCTTGAAAAACCGGGCAATATCCGCGAATCTATGGAGCTTTTGCTACGGCTGTTCCCCTATGCTCGCGGCATCTTGGCCATAGAGACGAATAAAATGGAATCTGTAATGCTTTACAAAAAGCTGTTTGCAGGTAATGACCGCATTGAGGTTATCGGCCTTCCGCCCACATATCCTCAAGGCTCTGAAAAACAGCTTATAGAGTCTTGCATAAACCAGCAGGTGCCTATGGGCGGTTTGCCCTCGGATATTGGCGTCATCGTCCTTAATGTATCCACCGTGGCCGCCATTGATGCCATCATCCGCCGCGGCCGGCCAATAACCCGCCGTATCATGACGCTTTCCGGCGATGCTTTTGTAAATCCCGGCAATTATGAGGCTGTTTTGGGCATGTCCTATAAGACGCTGGTGGAGCGCGCCGGCGGCTTTAAATCGCGCCCTTTTAAGATAATGTCGGGGGGTGCTATGATGGGCTGGGCCTTGTTTAATCTTGACATACCCATCATTAAAACAGATTCTGTCATCTTGGCCTTTACCGAAGAAGTGGCCAATATCCAGAAAGAACATCCTTGCATACGATGCGCTAAATGCGTAGAATTTTGCCCCATGGGCCTTTTGCCATACGAGCTTAACATCCAGGCCCTTTATGACGATTTTGAAGGCTTCAAAAAACTAAACGGCATGACCTGTATAGAATGCGGCTCTTGTTCTTATATTTGTCCGTCAAAGCGGCATTTGGCGCAGTCTATTATTATGGCCAGGGGCCGGGTGCGCAGAGGTAGCTAGTAGGGGCGAACTGTGTTCGCCCGTTATCAAGGGAGAATTCACATGTCAAATAACGGAAATGCAAGTCATTACCTTATAACATCCAAGCCACATATGCGCGCAAAGATAACAACATCCCGCATCATGCTGGATGTGATAATTGCTTTGATACCCGCTATTTTGGTTGCCGTTATCAATTTTGGCCCGCAGGGCACGGCTGTAATTGCCGTTTCCGTGATATCCTGCGTGTTTTTTGAATGGTCATATCAAAAAATTATGAAAAAGCCTATCACTATTGGCGATTATTCCGCCGTTATCACGGGCATACTTATCGCCTTTGGCGTGCCGGCCACGGTACCCCTGTGGACCATGGTTGTAGCCGCGTTTTTTGCCATCGTCATTGTAAAGCAGCTTTTTGGTGGCATTGGCCAAAATTTTGTAAACCCTGCGTTGGCAGCCCGGGCCTTTTTGCTGGCGGCCTATCCCGCACTGGTGACTATATATGACTTTGGACTGGCCCCTGATGCCGTCGTTACCGCAACCCCTCTTGTGGAGTTTGCAACGGCAGAGCTGCATACGCCAGTTCTGGGTGCTGTATGGAATGTGCTTTGGGGCTTTGGCAGTACCCGAGGTGCAATTGGAGAGGTGGCCACAATTCTTATCATCCTTGGCGGTATTTATTTGCTTATCCGCAAGGTGATAAACTGGCGCATACCTGTCTTTTTCATTGGCACAACAGCGGTGATGCTGCTTGTCTTTGGCCGTCACGGCCTTTTCACGGGACAACCTCATTATGAAATTTTCCTTGGGGCCTTGATGCTGGCGGCATTTTTTATGGCTACGGACTATGCCACATCGCCTATGACGGCCATGGGGCAAGTAGTCTTTGGCATTGGCTGCGGCGCAATTACGGCGATAATCCGCCTTTGGGGCGGCTTCCCCGAAGGGGTTACATACGCGATATTGCTGATGAATTTGCTGGTGCCGTTGATTGATAAGCTAACAAAGCCGCGGGTTTATGGTGCAGCTTGATGAGACTCTTCAAGCATGGCAAAAAGTTGTTAATTTGCGCAGTTTGCGTTGTCGTACTTGCGAGATTGGTCTTTGAGGCGGCATCCATTGTGCCGATAATAAGAGAAGGTTATCCTTTTATGGCCAGCTTTGAAGGGCTGGACAATTGGGGATGGCATGATATAGTTGACGAGCAATATAGAATGAGCGGCCCGCCATGGCGGCAAATAGGCGTTGGTTCTACCCGAAGCCAGGTTGAAGCCGACTTTGCAAGGCGCAGGCTGGTTCATTCGATATTAAGAGACCACAGCCGTCCCGGCGGCATTGGCATATGGCCCGAGGCCCATACAAGCCTGTCCAATGCGGGTTTCAACTACTATCACGTTGGCGGGTCTTGGAGATTTATTGAATTTGAATTTGATGAAAACGATATAGTAACCAGAATTCGTATTGGCAATCGCCATTAATGGGGGATGATTTTATGCAAGATATAATTCGGCCCGGATTGACTTTATTTGCAATAACCGCCATTTTCACCCTGATTTTGGCGGTGACAAATTTTCTTACAATTGATGTGATAGCCGATGCCCGCGAGCAGACGCGTCTGGCGTCCATGTCCTATGTGTTGCCGGGCACCACGGGCTTTTCCGTAGATGTTGGTATTGATGACGACACAAGTATGCTAAGCTATGCGGTGGGCTTTGATGGCGATATGCCCATTGGCGTTGTCGTGCAAATGTCCGCAACAGGCTGGGCGCATATGACTTTTCTTGTGGGCATAGGCCTGGATGGTGCAATCACAGGCCTTGACATTATTTCCCATGCAGAGACGCCGGGCCTTGGCGCGCGTATCACGGAAGAAGTCTATAGGCATCAGTTTATCGGCGCAACAGGCGATGTGCAGGTGCTGACGCGCGGAAATGCCGGTGAAAACGAGGTTATGGCCATCACGGGGGCTACAATTACCGTGCAAGTAGTGACGGATGGTGTAAATGACGCGCTGGAATTTGTAAATGGCGCGGTGCTGCCTAATATTCAGCGTTATTCGCCGCAGTGAGAAAATCATGAAACCAAATCCTAAGTTTAACATAAAATTTGAAATATTGATTATAGCTTCATATGTTTGGTTACGTATTGCTTATGGGTGCCGCTGACGGCTCGCGCCTTTTGGGGCTGTCACGCTTCAGTGCTTCGGTGGCTCTGATGTTTATGGGCATAGGTATTTTCGCAGGGCTGATAATTGGCGTAAAGAGATACGGGAAAAAAGACAGGGGCTGATAAAATGATTGAAAATCATCAAAATGAAATTGCGCCTCTGCCGAGGCAATATTCCGCGAAAGAAAAGTTGCTGCTGCCCATATCCTTGCTTGTGGCCATTTTGTTTGACCGTCTGATAGTTGCCGGGCTTTATGGCACATTAAATTCATGGGTGCTTACCGGCGCATTTTGGCTATGTTATATTGTGATTTTCCATGTATTTTTTTGGAGCAGGCTAAAGCAAGACAAAACCGCCTGGTTTGTGGCAGTATGTACCGCGGCATTGTGCATATGGTTTCTTATTTCGCCTGAGCAAAATTGGCAGTTTGCCTTAATTACGTGGTTTGTGATACCAAATGTGCTTATGGCGCACTCGCAATGGGTTGCCGGGGGATACACCCTGAAAAATTCCGATGGCATAGCTGCCGCTTGGTTTTTGGGCTGGTTTGTCAAGCCTTTTTCGGGGATATTTGCGCTGTTTGGGGCGGTGGGTTCGCTGTTGTCCGCAAACAACAAATCAACTGCAAAGCGTGTGCTTGCAGGGGTAGGCATTGCATCCCTTCTGCTGCTTATAGTAATCCCGCTGCTTATGGGGGCCGACCAAGTTTTCAGCCACTATTTACGCCAAATATTTTCTATTGATAATCCGTTTTTAACATTTATGCATATCATCGTTGTGCTAATTGCCTTTGGCCTGTTTTATTCATTTTTGTGGAATATAGGCTTTGGGGAAGCGAAGCGACACGTCGTGCAAAGCAAAAAGACAATTGATGATATAATTTCCGCAATTGTTTTGGGCAGTGTTATATTGGTGTATGTATTATTTTGCGTCATCCAGTTTACCTACCTGTTTGCAGGGGTTGGTTTGCCGGCCGGTATGACATATTCCGAATACGCAAGGGAAGGCTTTGCGCAAACCGTCATCGTCTGCGCCATAAACCTTTTGATATTCGGGGTGTTTTTACGGTTTGGCAAGCAGCACAAGCTGCTTATGGCCATGCTATGCGGGCTGCTGGCCACCACGGGTATTATGCTGGTTTCAGGGGCCGTCCGCTTAAATCTTTACATTGGTGTCTTTGGGATGACGTGGCTGAGGCTGCTTTCGGCGTGGTTTATCATATACTTGGCTGTCGTCATTGCATTGTGCGTCATTCGCCTATTGTTTAAAAAGCAATTGCCCGTAATTGCCCTTTCCGCCTTGTTTTTGCTGTTGTGGTATGTTGCCCTTGGATATCTAAATCCGGATAATTTTATTGCTTGGTATAATTACGATTTCTTTATAAGATGATTTATTAACAGGAGGTTGAGATGTCATACATAACCCGCTATTTAAAGCGCGGCATCATAAGCGAAAACCCCATTTTTGTGCAAGCCATTGCGCTGTGCCCTGCGCTGGCGGTGTCCGGCACGGTTTTTAACGGCTTGGGCATGGGTTTGGCCACGGCCTTCGTGCTGCTGCTTACAAATGTGCTTATTTCAGCCCTTCGCGGCTTTATACCCCAAAAGGCAAGGATACCTTGTTTTGTCGTGATTATTGCCGGGGCTGTGACGGCTGTAAATATGCTGATAGAGGCCTTTATACCAGTGCTACACGCAAATTTGGGCATCTTTTTGCCCCTTATCGCTGTAAACTGTATAGTGCTGGCACGGGGCGAAAGTTTTGCCTTTAAGAATGGGCTTGTGCGCTCTGCTTTTGATGCACTGGGCATGGGCCTTGGTTTTACAATTGCGATGGTTATGCTGTCCGCCATCCGGGAAATTTTGGGCTTTGGCACCCTTTTCCGCGACACAGCCCTTGTCATTACCCTTCCCGAAGCCTTCCCACAAACAATTTTGTTTATCCTACCGCCGGGTGCTTTTATCACGCTGGGTGTGCTGATGGCCGCATTGCGCTATGTGGCCGCAAAGCGCAAGTTGAAAAATGAGGAGGTGCCGCAGTCATGAATTTAATTTTACTGTTTTTGTCGGCAGCCATCGTCAATAACTTCGTGCTAACGCGCTTTTTGGGCATCTGTCCTTTTATCGGCGTTTCCAGGAAGCTGGAGTCTGCTGTGTCCATGGGCATTGCCGTTACCTTTGTGCTAACGCTGTCCTCGGCGGTTTCTTATATGGTTTACACATTTTTCCTGGTGCCGCTAAATATGCAATATCTGCATATCATCGCCTTTATCGTCATCATTGCGGCGCTGGTGCAGGTTGTTGAGATGTTTTTGAAAAAATCCAGCCCTACGCTGTATAGCGCAATGGGGGTTTATCTGCCCCTTATCACCACAAATTGCGCTATCATCGGTGCCGTGCTGATAAATATGAATGAAGGATTTAATTTCATAGAATCTGTTGTACATGCTGCCGGCGCGGGCCTTGGCTTTTTGTTGGCCATCGTAATTTTCGCCGGGCTTCGAGAGCGTATAGAGCGCAGCGACGTGCCGCAGGCTTTCCGCGGCTTTCCTATTGCTTTGGTTGCCGCGGGCCTCATGTCCATCGCGTTTTTAGGGTTTTCGGGATTGATTTGATTTCAAAGGGGGTAACGCTATGAATTTCGCCGAAGCCGGCCCGATAGTTATACAGGTTGTCGCCTTGGGTGCGCTGGGCCTTGTGCTGGGCGGTGCCTTGGGTGCTTTTGGCAGGGTTTTTGCCGTTAAGGAAGACCCAAATGTTGCCGTCATCCGTGAGGTTTTGCCGGGGATAAACTGCGGCGCCTGCGGCCATCCCGGCTGCGATGGCTTTGCCATAGCTGTTGCTGATGCGACGGCTAAAACAACGGATTGCCCCGTTGGTGGGCAAGATTTGGCGGACAAATTAGCGGAGATTATGGGCGTGGATGTGACCCCTGCGGCGCGTCTGACGGCCTATGTCCATTGCTGCGGCGATACGGCCCACGCCAAAACCAACTACGCTTACGACGGCATTGGGGATTGCAACGCTACGTCTCTTATGCCCGGAAATGGGCCAAAGGCCTGTACATTTAGCTGCATCGGCCATGGAAGCTGTGTTGCAGCCTGTCCTTTTGATGCCATAAGCATTGTAAACAGCATTGCCGTGATAAATTCTGAAAAATGTGTGGCTTGCGCCCTTTGTATACCCATTTGCCCCAAGGCGTTGATAGAGATTGTGCCCGATGAGGCCAAAATAAGGGTGGAGTGCCATTCTACTGACCACGGGTCTCTTATCCGTAAAAATTGCAGCGCGGGTTGTATCGGCTGCAAGCTTTGTGAGAAGGCTTGTCCTCATGATGCTATAAACGTCATTGACAATCTGGCGCGGGTAGATTATGATAAATGTACGCTTTGCAAAATTTGCATGGAGAAATGTCCCACGAAGGTGATAAAAAACGTAACCGCATAGATCGAGAGGAGATTATTATGCGCAGAGGAAACGGAAGTATTTGGATGATAATTTTAGTAGGCCTTGTGGGCTTTGTTGTGGGCTTTTTCATGGGCCAGTTTTTTGTGCATCTCTCTCAAAATGTGGACGCTTTGTCATTTTTAGGCTTCTTGGGCTATTCCACAGGCTTTGGTTTGCAAACTGTCAGCCTAAATCTCATTTTTGCGCAGCTAACCTTCGGCCTCACTTTCAATATATCCGTGATGGGTGTTATTGTTATGATAATCTTTTTGGTAATATACTTTAGAAGGAGATAAAAATGCAAAAGATTTATATTGCTGATGACGAGGCCAATATTAGGGTGGCCATCAAGGCCTTTTTGGAAAACGCGGGTTATGCCGTGAGGGATTTTGAAAATGGTGACGCGCTATATGCCGCCTTTGTAGATAGCCCTTCGGATTTGGTGGTGCTGGATGTGATGATGCCGGGCAGCAATGGTTTTGCTGTCTGCAAGAAGTTGCGTAAAATAAGCCCGGTGCCCATAATTTTGCTAACGGCTCGGGACAGTGATTTGGACTATGCAACGGGCCTTGACATGGGCGGTGATGACTATTTAGTAAAGCCTTTTTCGCCTATGGCGTTGGTTATGCGCGTAAAGGCAATTTTTCGGCGTATGGAGCTTGACCGTAAAATTTACAGCGAGCAAGACCTCTTGACAGGGCTGTTTGACAGAGTTTCCGGCGAAAATCGGATTGAAAGCAAGCTGGGTGAAGGCAGTGCTCTGTTTATGCTCAGTGTTGATAATAGTACAGACAAAGCCCTTCTTGATATTGCAAAGGCAGTGCCACAAATCTTTGGAAAAGGCTGTATAGCTTGCCGCTATGGGCGTAATGAGTTTTTAGTGCTTGTCGATAGCATTTCAAGCGACGAGGCGGCAGCAAAAAAAGCGGAAGAGATACTAGCTGTGGGAAAAGCTGGCGATACTTCTATTAGGATAGGTGTTGCGAGCTGGCCTGAAGATGGGTCTACATATGAGGAATTGTTGGGCGCGGCAACGCAGGCTTTAACTTCGTAGGGGCAAAATTATGAAACCACGCAAATTTAAAAAGAAAGTTGAGATACGTCAAAGAATTCTCGCGGCTTTTTCTGCCGTGCTGTTTTTTTCCTTTGCCCTCACCTGGATTATTTTTAGCGTTGCGCTAAATTTGCTTAGGCCTATCGCTGACTACTATCCGGTTTATGAACAAGGCTTTTTTGGAAGGCCAGCCGTGGTTTTGTTTGGCTCGATTGGCATTATGTTTGTGGTGGCTGTGGTAGTTACATATTTTTTGGCCAAGTCCTTTACGCGACCAATTGAAAAGCTGCGCAAGTTTGCTTTGGGCATAGGCCCGGGCAATTTTGCCCCAAATGATTTTGAATTTAACGAAAAAGAGCTTTGCGACCTTAACGCGGCCCTAAATGCTTCCGCAAAGCAGCTTGGCGTTTATGATAGCGAGCAAAAAACATTTTTTCAAAATGCGTCTCATGAGCTGCGCACGCCGCTGATGTCCATAAAATGCTATGCGGAAGGCATTTCATTTGGCTTGATGGACCCAAAGCAAGCCAGTGAAACCATTTTGCAAGAGACCGACAAGCTCTCGGAGCTGGTGGCAGATTTGCTGTATATTTCCAAAATTGACAATATTGCCACGGCGTACAATGCCACGGATGTGGATTTGGCAAGCATTATACGGGATTGCGCCGGGCGTCAGCAAGCCATGGCGGACAAGGGGCAAATTAAATTTACTTTTAATTTTGACGATGATGCCATGCCTCATAAATGTGTACACGAACTGATTTCCCGGGCGGTTGACAATCTCATTTCTAATGCCCTGCGCTATGCCGCTTCTGAGATAACCCTATCTTGCCACAAAAAAGCCGGGCATGTTGAAATTTCCGTGTCGGACGATGGCAATGGCATAGACCCCGAAATTTTGCCCCATGTTTTCGAGCGTTTTTACAAAGGCAACGGCGGCAACACGGGCATTGGGCTGTCCATTGTAAAATCTATTGCAGAGCAGCACGGCGGCCATGTAACGGCAATTAACGCAAATAAAGGCGGGGCAGTATTTACCGTAGCCTTGCCTATCACATAAATATAATGTTGGAGGAAGACGATGTCTGTACGTTTTAGCAACGAGGAATTCGCAAGGGTAAAGCAATTTGTGCCGATTTATGAATGGGGTCTTCAAATTTTGATGACCAAGCTTAACATCATACATGAGGACCTAAAGAATTTTCAGGACAACAGCGCAATTGACCATATACGAAGCCGCATCAAAGCACCTGAGAGCATGGCCGAAAAGCTGCATAAAATGGGCCTTGACATCACTGCCGACAACGCCAAAAAGCACCTGCGCGATATTGCAGGCATACGCATCATCTGCCCCTTTGCCACAGACATCTATTTTTTGGCGGACATCTTGCGCTCGCTGCCTGATGTGCGCATTGTAAACGAAAAGGACTTCATCAGCAAGCCCAAGCCCAGCGGCTATCGCAGCTATCACCTTATTATGGAGATACCTGTCTTTTTCTCGGGCAAAACTGAGGATGTCATGGTAGAGGTACAAATTCGTACAGAGGCTATGAACTTTTGGGCCACGCTGGAGCATAAGGCCCGATATAAATATCGCGAGCATATCCCGGCCCACCTAAGTGACGAGCTTGTTGTGATAGCGGACAAAATTGCAGAGCTTGACAACCGCATGTTCCTCATTCATGAAATTATTTCGTTGATAAATCAGGATAGTTTGGATTTTTATGATAGATAACACAAAAGAGGCGGCCATTGTGGCCGCCTCTTTTGTGTTATTGGGTTAAGATACAAGTATCGACCCAACCTCATCCATTTCAGTTATAGAAATCACCCTTAGCATAGGGATGCCGTCATTCATTTCCAAAATTCCAATAACTTCTACCCAGGCATCATCCTCAAGAGATGTTGCGCCTTCCATTAAAACTTCTAGTCCAACCATTTCAATGCCGCAGCAACCCATTGTGTACCGCATTACAAAAAAGTGCTCATTACCTGTTTGCGAATTGCTGACCGAACGGAAAAGGCCCTCGTATTGTATTGTGCGACCCAAATATTGGTTTGAATTTAGGACAATTTCGATAACTTGGTTGACGAAGAAGCGTTCGCCAATTATGATAACGCCGTCATCGTCTGTGTTGCCTGCGCCTTGGCCGCATCCTGATAAAATTAGGACGAAGGCTAGTGCAAAAATTGCCATTGTTTTTTTCATGCTCTTATACCCCCTCGCTTTATGATTGCAATTATATTGAAAGCAACAAACACTACCAAATTTACCCCTACAACGCTGGCACCCGGCGGCAGGTCGTACCAAAACGAAAATACCATGCCGATAAAGAAGCATGTGATGCCGATGATAGCCGCCGTGATAACAACGGACAGGAAGCGCTTGCATAGGCGCATTGCGCTAAGGGCCGGGAATATTGTAAGGGCAGAGATAAGCATGGCACCCATCATTCTCATGCCCAAAACCACGGTGACGGCGGTTAAGATGGCCAAAAGGCTTTTGTAGATGCCAACTTTTGTGCCTGTGGCCTTGGCAAAGTTTTCGTCGTAGGTCACGGCAAACAGCTGCTTGTAGAATAGGATGAACAGGCCAAGCACTACAATACTTAGGATGATACTAAGATACATATCTGCCTGTGTCATGGCGAAAATGCTGCCAAACATCACATTGCAGATATGCAGCGTAAGGCCTGTGGTCAGCGAAACCACAATTACACCAATGGCCATGCTGCTTGTTGAAACCAAGGCAACAGCGCTATCGCCCTTTACCTTGGAATTTTCGTTCATGCGTAGAAGCAAAAAGGCCGCACCCACTACAACAGGCATGGAGATGGCAAGGGGCGCAAAGTCTATCACCCCTGCGATGGCCATGGTGGCAAAGCCCACATGGCTTAGGGCCGTGCCTATCATGGCGTAGCGTTTTAGCACCAGGTTGACGCCCAGAAGGGCGGCGCACAGCGAGACCAATAGGCCAACGATGATAGCGCGCTGCATAAATGTAAACGAGAGCATATCAGTTATCATTTCAAAGACCGCCATCTGCCGCACCCCCTTTCAAAAACAGCTTGCCCGCGTCGCTTTGCTTGTAGTCTTCAACAGGGCCGAAGAAAATTTGACGGTTTTGCAGATGCAGGATGTGGCTGGCGTATTGCACAGCCGCGTGAATGTCGTGGGATATCATGATGACTGTGATGCCGTCTTTGGAAAGGTCTTGGATGGTTTTATAAAGTTCTTCCGTGACAAGGGGGTCTAGGCCTGCGGCGGGCTCGTCTAAAAGCAAGGCCTTTTGGGTGGCGCAAAGCGCACGACCTAACAAAACCCTTTGCTGCTGGCCGCCCGAAAGCTCTCGAAAGCTTTTTTTGGCTATGGATGATACGCCCAGTCTTTCCATGTTGTCAAGAGCA
>WQVI01000023.1 GCA_009781625.1 Defluviitaleaceae bacterium
CCGCTTTAAAATCGACCTCGTTATAGTTTTTAAGATTTTCGTATTTTGTAATAATCATATGGGCATTATAGCATGTTTTTAATTTCGTTACAAGTTTATTGCGAGGACTACGCTAGCCAAAAAACCAGCACAGCCCAAGGCCGAAGCAATCCAGCTTACATCAACATCAAAATTCATACTCATCGGTTATCTGGATTGCTTCGGACTTAGGCTGTATCATAATTCAACTGTCGTAGTCCTCGCAATGACGGTTGAACTGTTGTGGACATCCGGTAACAACGCAGCGTTCGACATGTCATTGCGAGGCCAATGGCGGTTGAAAAGCCAATACCGCCCAAGGCCGAAGCAATCCAGCTTACACCAACATCAAAACCCTCATAAAGAAAGGAGATACCAATGAACAACAAATACCCAAATATTTCTAACACCATAAAAGTTGGTAGCCATACTTACAAAAACCGTATCATCGCCGCGCCCATTTATTGCGGCAACTTCGCCGAAATTCCGTTTTTATCCACGGTTTTGCGCAATTCTGTAATTGACAAGGCCCGGGGCGGTGTGGCGCAAGTTACCGTGGGCGAAACCCCTGTTGACTATGACCACGCCAACCGCGAGCCTTTCCATGCTATTGACTATACCCAGCACGAAGGCATTGTGTTTGATTTTCTCAAGGAGATGACGGGGATAATCCACGAAAATGCCGCCGTTGCAATGATTGAAATTTCCCATTGCGGCGAATCTAAAATAGCCATCCCCGGCCTGAAAAACCCCATAGGCCCCATGGGCTTTACCAGAGAAGACGGTGCTGTGGTTGTGGCCATGGACGAGGCCATGATGCAAGAGGTTTGTCAAAATTTCGTAACTTGCGCCCAATACATGAAGGCGGCGGGTTTTGACGGCGTGGTTATACACGCCGGCCACGGCTGGCTGCTGCATCAATTTTTGTCCGCACGTACAAACCAAAGGGCCGATGGCTACGGCGGAAGCCTGGATGCTCGCGCCAAATTCCCTATACAGGTTATCAAGGCCGTTAGGGATGCCATGGGGCCGGATTTTGTCATCGAAATCCGCGTTAGCGGGGACGAGAAGATGGAAGGCGGCATGGGCGTTGAAGAAACCGCCGCTTTTTGTAAGATGATAGAGCATCTGGCGGACATGATACATGTGTCCGTAGGCATATACCGCGACCCTATTTTAAGCGGCGAATTTTCTTCGCTGTTTCACCCCTATGCGGTTAATGCCGAGGCTTCTCGGGCCATAAAAGAGGCGGTGTCCATACCTGTGGCCGTTGTGGGGGGCATTATTTCACCCGACATAGCCGAGGAGCTAATCCGCGGCGGTAGCTGCGACATAGCCGCCATAGCCAGGCCCCTAACGGCCGACCCAGATTTTGTAAACAAGGCGCTAACAGGCAACGAGGACGACATCGCGAAGTGCCTGCGCTGCTTTAAGTGCTTCCCCGGGCCTCTTGAGGGCGTTATTGATGATTTAAGCAAGCTGTTTGGCTGCACAGTTAACCCCAAGGCCTTTTATTTTGATGAGGCTGTTTTGGGCAGCAAGCCGGAAAGCAGCAAGAAGGTGCTTGTTGTGGGCGGCGGTGTTGCGGGGATGGAAGCCGCGATAGTTGCGGCTGACAGGGGCCACAGCGTTACGCTTTATGAAAAATCCGATAAACTTGGTGGCTTGCTGAAATTTGCCGACAACGATTCTTTTAAGGCCGAGCTTGCGGACTATAAAAACCTGCTTATTAGGCGCGTTGGCAAGCGGGACATCACAGTTTTAACCAACACGGCCTGCACCCCTGAAGCCATAGCCGCCTCTGATGCTGATGTTTTGGTGCTTGCCCTTGGTTCGCAGCCCGTGGTGCCGCCAATTTCCGGCATCGAAAACGCCATCAGCGCTTGCGATGTCTACAACCAAATGGATAAAGTTGGCAAAAAAGTGGTTATGATAGGCGGCGGCCTTGTTGGCTGCGAGGTTGGCCTTCATCTTGCGAAGGTTGGCCATGATGTCACCGTCATTGAAATGCTTGATAAAGTTGCGTCCGATGCCTATCCTATGTATCGTGTGGCCCTAATTAATGAGATGGACAAAAGGCTGACCCATAAAGCAGGCTTGAAATGCACCAAAATAGAAGCCAATGGCATTTACGTAAGCAACAAAGATGGCGCGGAAGAATTTTTGGCCGCCGACACTGTGGTTTACGCCTTGGGCATGGATGCCAACAGCGAAGAAACCGCCAAGCTGCGTGACGCCGCCGATGGCAAGCAAATATTTGAAATTGGAGATTGCGCAAGCGTAGGGAAGGTTTACGATGCGGCGCGTCAGGGATTTGTGACGGGCATGTCTATCCTATAGCACAACCTTGAACATCTTGAACACCCTTCTATAAACGCCGGTATCATGGGGTTTAGAAAGATGCTCATAGGGTGTTCAATGAACATCCTATGATATCATTAATATTGCTGGATTGCTTCGGACTTGTGCTATAATAGCTTTTTGACTTTGACAACGTAACGACAGTTGAACGTTACGTTGTTATCAGGAAGTCCACGACAGTTCAATTGTCATTGCGAGGCCAATGGCAGTTTAAAGGCCAATACAGTACAGGGCCGAAGCAATCCAGGCAACGTCAATATCAAAATTTACACACATCGGTTATCTGGATTGCTTCGGACTTGTCCTGTATCATAATTCAACTGTCGTAGTCCTCGCAATGACGGTTGAACTGCCGTGGACACCCCGTAGCAACGCAACGTCCAACCGTCATTGCGAGGCCAACGGTGGTTGAAAAGCCAGTGTGGTATAGGGCCGAAGCAATCCAGCCTACATCAACATCAAAATTCATACTCATCGGTTATCTGGATTGCTTCGGACTTGTACTTCATCATAATTCAACTATCGTAGTCCTCGCAATGACAGTTTAACTGCCGTGGACATCCGGCAGCAACGCAACGTCCAACTGTCATTGCGAGGCCAACGGCAGTTTAAAGGCCAATACAGTACAGGGCCGAAGCAATCCAGCCTACGTCAACATCAAAATTTATACACATCGCCTATCTGGATTGCTTCGGACTTGTACTATAATCATAATTCAATTGCCGTAGTCCTCGCAATGACAATTGAACTGTCGTGGACATCCAATTAGTAACGTAACGTTCGACATGTCATTGCGAGGCCAACGACAGTTGAAAAGCCAGTGTAGTGCAGTGCCGAAGCAATCCAGCAATATCAACAATGCCACGGGATGCTCATAGGATGTTCGTTGAACATCCTATGAGCATCTTTTTAAATCCCATGATATCGGCGTTTATAGAAGGGTGTTCAAGATGTTCAAGGTTGTGTGGGGATGGATATATTGTAACAATATCCGACATTCACCAAAAAAGTCTGTACCCCCATATAATGTTGCATATAAAGATGCAAGGGGAAATGACTATGGGAAAAGGTAAATTGATACTTCAAGTTGTTGCGGCCGAAGGTGCCATTTTAATAGATGGCGCAAACATAACCCTAACGAATGAAAGCGGTGCCATGCTGCATGAATTGGTTACAGACATAACGGGCCATGCGCCGGAAGTTTCGCTGGAAGCGCCGGATATCGCCCTTACAGAAGACCCCTTCACCACCGCCCGCAGATACAGCGTGTATACTGCAAGGGTGCGGGCCGTGGGCTATAGGCCTGTGGTATACAATGGCATAATGGTTTTCGACCAGTCCACTTCCATCCAGGTTATCGAGATGCACCCCGCCCTTTCAAGAAGCGGCACCCTAGGTGAGGAAATTGTGGACATAGGCGGCCATGCCCTTGATGACCCCATCGTGCCGGAAGAGCAAAGGCCCATACCGCCTGTAAGGGTGCTGGACAGGGTTGTGATACCAAATTTTGTTACTGTACATTTGGGAAGATGGGAAAACCAAGCCCCTAATGTGAGGGTGCCTTTCATCGACTATATCAAAAATGTTGCATCCCATGAAATTTTTGACACATGGCCAGAGCAGACGATAATTGCAAATGTTTATTGCATAGTGTCCTTGACGCTAAACCGCGTTTTTACAGAGTTTTACCGCAAGCGGGGGCAAAATTTTGATATCACGGCCACCACCCATATGGACCAAAAATATACCCATCACGGCACCATTGGTGCCAGGATAAGCGCGATAGTTGACAGGATATTTAACAATTATCTGGCCATTGTGGGGCATCTAGAGCCTTTCCTTGCCCTTTATAATGACGGTGTTGCGGCAAACTTTCCGGGGCGGCTTTCTCAATGGGGTTCGTTTTTCGATGGGCGCGACAGAGGCATGAACGCATGGCAAATTATCCGCAAATATTATCCCCAAAACCTAGAGCTGCGCCAATGCGACCATTTTTCCGGGCCGTTGGAATCCTGGCCGGGAGCACCGTTGTCCCAGGGTTCTCAAGGCGAGGCTGTGCGCACCCTGCAAAGATATCTTAACAGGGTTTTGGGCCGCTATACCAATGTGATAATAAATCCTGTTGATGGTGTCTTTGGGCCTTCCACACGAAGCTCTGTTATCATGTTTCAACAGATTTACAATTTGCCGGCAACAGGCGTGGTTGATAGGGCCACATGGTACCAAATTGGGCGTATTTACGGCATTGAAAAGGCCCTGTGGGAAATGAACAGCGAAGGCATACGCATAGGCATAGGCACAACGCCGCCAACGGTTGTTATCCGTGAAGGTGCCACAGGCGCCAGGGTTACGGAACTGCAATTTTTGCTGGATTTCATCGGCATGTATTATGAGGAAATACCTTTTGTGGCGGAAACAAGCCGCTTTGACAGGCTGACAACGGATGGCGTAAGGGCCTTCCAGCGGCTGTTTGGTCTTACTGTTGACGGTGTTGTGGGGCCAAACACATGGCGCAGGCTTTATGAGGTTTATTGGGGCATCGTAGACAACGCCCCCACGCCGCCGCCTACGCCGGCACCGCCAAACCCGCCAAATATGCCGCCTTACCCGGGTACGGTTTTGCGCATTTGGTCCAGCGGAGAAGATGTGCGCACGATGCAACAGGCGTTAAACAGGATACATGAGGCCGTGCCGGGCATACCAAGGGTGCCCGAAGATGGCGTTTTTGGAGAGCTGACAAGGGAAGCCGTCCTTGCTTTTCAAAGGATATTTGGCCTTTCTGTGGATGGGGCCGTTGGGCCTATCACATGGGATAGGATAATGCGAGAGTTTCTTAATTTGCAGCCAGGTGGGTCAACAACGCCGCCGCCGCCGCCCACGATACCACCCTACCCCGGCAGCGTCATTCGCCAAGGTGCTACGGGCGAAAGCGTGCGGTTGATACAGCAGGCTATAAACAGGCTTGTCCCTTGCTTCCCCAATAGGCTTTGGAGAATTTCTGAGGATGGAATTTTTGGCAATGGCACAAGGGATGCCGTGATGGCGGTACAAAGCTTGTTTGGCCTGTCCGTTGATGGCTCTGTCGGGCCGATGACATGGGATAGATTGATGCGTGAAGCCGCAGATTGCGCCGGTGGCGGCGGCACAACGCCGCCAACGCCGCCAACGCCGCCGCCTTCAATACCAGCTTACCCCGGCAGCGTAATTCGTGTTGGCGCAACGGGTGAAAGCGTAAGGCTGATACAACAGGCGATAAACAGGCTGGTGCCTTTACACCCAGGCAGACTTTGGAGAATTTCCGAAGACGGTATTTTTGGCAACGGCACCAGAGATGCCGTGATGGCGGTGCAAAGCTTGTTTGGCCTGTCGGTTGATGGCTCTGTCGGGCCGATGACATGGGATAGATTGATGCGTGAAGCCGCAGGCCAAGGAGCCAGGGCAGCCATACCGGCTGAGATGGAAGTTTTCAGCGAAGAGGTTGATGCAAGCTCTTTCGCCCAGCTTGCGCCGTTAATGGGCGCGCTATTGTCAAACAGGATGGGTATGTGGCGCGGTTGGTAGGCTACGAAAGGAAGGGTGCCATGCAAATTCATGTTGTTAGAGATGGGGATAGCCTGTATTCTATAGGCAAAGAATACGGTGTAGATTGGCAAAAGATTGCGCGGGAAAACGAGATAAACCCAGACGATATCCTTGTGGATGGCCAAACCATTGTGATTACAGGTGTTAGCGATAGTTCTAAGCTGGGTGCCGTGAAAGTGAATGGATATGCATATCCCAACATTGCGGATGATGTGCTGGATAAGACGCTGCCCTTTTTAACATTTCTTAACCTTTTTAGCTATGAAGCGCGGGAAGACGGCAGCCTTACACCCATAATTGTGCCCAAGGCCGAGGATGAGATAATTGCCAAGGCAGTGGGTGCCGGCGTAAAGCCCACTTTGGTGTTAACCAACATCGGGGCCGGCGGCAATTTTGATTCTGACTTAGCCCATGCCATTTTAAACGACCCCAAGGCCGTCAATGCCCTCATTGACAATGTCCTCGCGGCTATGGGCGCCAAAGGTTATGTTGGGCTGGATGTGGATTTTGAATTTGTGTCGCCCCAAGACCGCGAGGCGTACAATAGCTTTCTATCCAAGGCCGCAAAGAGGATGCATGATAATGGGTATTTCATTTCCTGCGCAATACCCGCCAAAGAGGCTGAAAACACCACAGATGTCTTTAGCGGTGCCTACGATTATGCCGCAATTGGCAGTATTGTGGACTATGTGACGCTGATGACATACGACTGGGGCCACGCCGCTGACGGTGCCATGGCTGTAGCACCTATAGATAGGGTGGAAAACACCGTGAAATATGCCGCATCCCAGATGCCGCCGTCAAAAATACTAATGGGCATACCAAATTATGGTTACGATTGGCCAATGCCGGCTTCGCGCACCAATCCCGGCAGGGCCATTGGCAACACAGCCGCCGTGGATATGGCTCGCAAGCGCAATCAAGCTATAGGCTTCGATGAAAAGTCCCAGTCGCCCTTTATTGAATATTATGACGAAAACGGAAAGCACCGCGAAATTTGGTTTGAAGATGCGCGCAGCGTAAAGGCCAAGCTTGCGCTTGGGGCAAAATATAACTTGGCGGGTTTTAGCTATTGGACAGTAAACAGATTTTGGCCGCAAAATTGGCTGATATTAAATTCGATGTATGATGTGGTTAAAAAGTAGCAAAAATATACTAATATCCCACTAAAACAGCAACAGAAAAACGCAGGATTTTTGCATCAAGGCAAGGAAGCGACGACGACGCGTGCCTAAAGGCACGCTAGGAGAAGCTGACGATGTCCTTGGTGCAAAAAGACAAGTTTTTGTTACTGTTTTGGTGGGATATTAGTATAACGCGCCCTTTAAAAAATTAGGGCGCGTTATTTCGTAATATGTCTAGTTATATGCACTTTGTGCAAGTGCCCGTGAAAGTAACCTCATGGCTATCCACCTGAAAGCCGTATTTGCTTTCAACGGCTTCTTCTATGCCGTCAATTAGGTTTAGCTCCAAATCAAAAGCCCCGCCGCATGTTTTGCAGTGAAAATGATAGTGGGGGTCGGCGCAGCCATCGTATCTGGCTACGCCATCCAGCGTTGCAATTTGCAAAACAAGGCCGCTTTCGGTTAGCTGGCGCAGGTTGCGATACACCGTGGCTATGCCTATCGAAGGGTACTTCTTTTGTATTTCCTTGTGCAAATCTTCGGCGGTAGGATGGGTGTCCAGGGCCTTTAAGGTGTCCAAGATAATTTGGCGTTGCACCGTATTTCGCTTCATTTTATATCTTACCTATCAAATCTAGGCCGGGCTTTAATGTCTCTCCGCCGGGCTTCCAGTTTGCGGGGCAAACCCTGTCGCCATTTTCTGCTACAAACTGCGCCGCTTGCACCTTGCGCAAAAGCTCTTCGGCGGCCCTGCCGATGCCAAGGTCATGCACTTCGTAGGCAACAATTTTGCCCTCGGGGTTTATTACGAAAGATCCCCTCAGCGCCAAGCCCTCTTCGGGAATTAGCACGCCAAAATCTGTGGAAATTTTGTGGGTTGGGTCAGCCAGCATAGGGTATTTTATTTTCTTGATGGAATCCGAAGTGTCGTGCCACGCTTTGTGGGTGAAATGCGTGTCGGTGGAAACCGAATAAATTTCGCAGCCTATTTTTTGAAATTCCGGATAGATGTCTGCTAGGTCGCCAAGTTCTGTGGGACATACGAAGGTGAAGTCTGCCGGATAAAATACAAATGCAGACCATTTGCCCATCAAATCTTCCTGGGTTATCTCTTTAAAATCTCCATCCACATAGGCCTGTGCTTTAAAATCTCCTATTTTTTTGCCGATTAATGACATGATATACCTCCTGATAATAATTTATTATTAATAATTTTTATCAATTACAAATTAATATTATCATGGATTTATTTATCTGTCAAGCACTTTTTTAATTCTGGGCAGCAAGGCAGGCAGTTTGACGCGTCATGTTTTGTAGCACCTAGCGAGCGCGCTTCCCTTTTCCTCAGGACAAAATCGCATAAAACGGCTTTAGAATCATTATGAACTTGAAATTGCTCTGGGTGGTTTTGATAGTTTGTAGAATCTCCTTCACCCAGCCAGCGTAGCAAGGCGGCCTTGCTAAACCGCCATTCGCGCCCAATTTTGCGGGCGGGCACATTTTCCTCTCTTAAAAGCTTTATCATGGTTCTTTCGCTAACACTAAAAAGTTCCATGGCTTGTTCTAAATTTAAAATGTCATTTTCCATCTTATATCGCCTCCTAAATTATAAGCATTATATCATATAAAATGAAGATAAGCAATACATAATATTCTTTTAGCTTACTTTAACATAAAAAAGTGTTGACAGGTGAAGATGCAATGTGATAAGATACTAAAGCAATAGGAATTCTTAGGAGGTTTTTATGTCTAAAATTATAAATTTGTACGAAGCTAAGAAAAATGGGGTTTTTCAGGTGACGTCAGTGCCTGATATTGGCCTGCTGGAGAATTTGGGCTTGCGCAATGGCACAAAGGTTGTGGTGGAAAGCCGCTACGCCTTGGGCGGCCCCGTGCTTTTGCGCATAGAAAACACCTTTGCCGTCGCAATTGGCAAGGATATCGCCACGCAAATTGCCGTCAAGGAGGTTGTCCGCCAATGAGCCACCATAACGTACAAACCGACGAGCAAGTGTTGAAAAAGCCAAACAAAATCCTGCTTATGGGCAACCCCAATGTTGGCAAAAGTATCTTTTTTACAGAGCTAACGGGGATTCATGCCGTTAGCGGCAACTATGCGGGCACCACCGTAAGCTTTATGGAAGGGCCTGTTGTTATTGGCGGCAAAGAATATACGCTGATAGACGTGCCCGGTACATATTCTCTCAAGCCCACCTCGGAAGCCGAGGCTGTGGCGGCGCGTTTTATGGAAAGCGGCGCCGTGGCCGTTATTTGCGTGCTGGATGCCTCAAATTTAGAGCGCAACCTGCGTCTTGCCATGGAGCTAACCCTTTATGAAATTCCTATAGTATACACTTTAAACATGATGGATGTTGCAGAGCGTCATGGCGTGGTTATTGATATGACCCAGCTGAGACGGGATTTGGTGGCGCCCGTGATTGAGACCGTCGCCGTCAAAGGCAAGGGATTGGACGAGCTTTTGCGCCAACTGGAAGTTGTGCTGAAAGCCGCTGAAAGCAGCGGGTACAGCTGCGGCAAATGCGAGGGCTGTCCTTGGGCGGCAGCGCGTGATATCTGCAATAGGGCGTGTACGAGAAATGCCTCTGCCAGCCCCAGCTTTATGGACAAGCTTGGGGATGCCATGATGAAGCCCATGCCGGGCATACCAATTGCGCTGTTGGTGATGGCGCTGGCAATTGGTGTTATTGTTGGCGGCGGCGAGCTTTTGATACACTTTTTACTAGAGCCGCTGGTTGACTATATCATCGTTCCATTTTTTTACAACATCTTCGCATCCCTGCTACCCGAAGGCATCTTGCTTAACATCCTGGTAGGCGAATTTGGAATTTTTGTTATTAGCTTTGAATGGATTTTGGCCCTGATTTTCCCCTTTGTGCTGATGTTTTACGTGGCCTTCACCTTTTTGGAAGATACGGGCTTTTTGCCCAGAATGAGCGTGCTTTTTGACAACATAATGCGTAAGCTGGGTACCCAGGGCGGCAGCCTTATACATGTTTTGATGGGTTACGGCTGCGCTGTGCCTGCCATCATCGGCACCCGCGCGGCTACCAGCCGCAAAGAGCGCATCATCATCAGCGCGGCCATTGCCTTTGCCATACCATGCATCTCGCAATCCGGCGCGTTAATAGCCCTGCTGGCGGGCTATGCCTGGTGGATGCTGCCCGCCATGATAGCCTTTTCGCTGCTGCTGTTTGTTGTCGTCACTTTAGTTGTGGGTAAAATAATAAAAGGCAAGGTTGACCCTCTGTTGATAGAGGTGCCAAACTTGCTGATACCAAGCCCAAAATCATATGGAAGAAAGCTTTTAACGCGCATGAAGCATTTTCTAAAAGACGCGCAGATACCGATGATGATTGCCATATTGATAGCTGCGATACTTGCGGAATCCGGGCTGCTGGGCATTATTGCCAATGCAGCACAGCCCATCGTAAGTGGATGGCTGGGCCTGCCCGCCGAAGCCGTAACCGCGCTTATTTTAGGCATAGTGCGCCGGGAAATGTCTGTAGCACCTTTGCTTGCGCTGGATTTAAACGCATTGCAAGCCTTTGTCGGCGGGGCTGTATCCCTGATGTATCTGCCTTGCTTGTCGGTGTTTGCCATACTAACCAAAGAGTTTAAGGTTAGAATTGCTGTGACAATAGGGCTTTCTACGGTTGTCCTCGCCATATTTGTCGGGGGGTTGATAAATCAGGTTGGGCAGTTGTTTGTGTAGGAGGTAGGCCCATGTTGGAAGATGCTTTGATAAGGTCACTATTAATGCTTGGTATTCCATTTATTTCGCAAATGGATTGTAATTATGGCATTCTATGTTCTTCTCATGCCTACAATGTACAATCTCGTTTTTCCCGAACTTTTCTATATCCAGGCCATGACGGAAGAAGTTACTGTCAGAATTTTCATATATGTTGGTTTTAGGGGCTTTCTTGGCAAGCGCCTCATCGCAAGGTTTGGTTTTGCCGTTGGCAACACCATTCAAGCGGTTGTATTTGGGCTTCTTCATATTACATATGTGCTTTTTGATAAAATGCAATTCTTATTGTTTCTTTTTGCACACAAAAATTAGCTCGCGCCCAGGAATGGGCGTTTTGTCATACCAGGAGAATTCTTCGTAAATTTCCAGGTCTGCCGCCTCAATCACTTCGCGCAATTGGTGGTAAAAATAATATTTTAGCTTAAAATCGTCAACAATACGTTGGGTTTTGCCGTCGGAGTTTGTGATTTCAAAGATAAATTGTGGGTAAATTACTTGATTGACTGTGTCAATTTTATCTTGCACAACTTTTTTTACGATATGGCTGCCGGTGGCATCGTCGTATCTCTCCCATTGTACTGTTTCAGGGCGACACCAGTTTTCTTCATCCATGGGCACAATGGGGTCGAATACATTTACGATGAAGATGCCGTCGTCGGTTAAATGATCGCGAATGCAGGTCAGTGCAGTTGCTACGTCATCATCGTCAGTTAGTAGCTGAAACACACGAAAAGGCACAATTATCATGTCAAATTTGCGCCCAAGGCTAAAGTTTGCCATGTTGCCGTGGGTTATTGTTATTTTATCTGCAATTTCAGGCTGTTTGGCCAGCTTTTCGCGAAAAATATCTAGCATATCGTGGGATAGGTCCAGGCCTGTTACGTTGAGCCCTTCTTTTGCCAGAGCAATTGCCACGCGACCTGTGCCGCAGCCAAGCTCTAACACTTCGCCGCCCTGTTGCTTGGCGTATTCGACGTAAAAAGGGATGTCGTCGCCTACGATATCCCTATTGTCCATGTCATACAACCTTGCAGAATTTTTATATAAATTTTCCATGTTAGTTACCTCACATTTTTACGAGCCAATTTCACCTGCTTGTTCAAATCGTTTTCTATATTTTTCCATAGCAGTTTCAAAGCACTTTTCCAAATCTAATTCTAGTTTATTGGCCAGCATCGCAAGGGCAAAAATTACGTCACCTATCTCTTTCGCGGTGTTATCTGTGATTTTTAGCTCTTCTTTGCCATATTTGCTGCCCAAAAGCAGCTCTTTGCCAAGCTCTCCTACTTCCGAGGCCAAATCTGCATATCTGGCCATTGCGGGCGCGTCAAGGTTATAGTCTTGCGCCAGTTTTGCAGCTTCGTGTTGGATATTGTTCATGTACTACCACCTTGGTCCAAAAACTTCCATGGCCTCGTAAATAGATTGCACAATGGCTTCCGCGGCGCGGCGGCGATGTGCGGGGTCTGCAATGCGTAGGGCTTCTTCGGGGTGGTCCATAAAACCAACTTCAAGCAGTATGGCCGGGATGCGTGTTTGGTTAAGCACAATTATCAGCGGTCGGTTTCGTGTGCCGCGGTCGATGGAATCCAGAGCTTCGACCAAATTGTCCTGGAAGATATTTGCCAGATGCCCGGAATTAAAGCTTAGGCCTCTTTCGGCTTCTATATCAGGCACAGTGTACAGAGTTTCCGTGCCTTGGGCCGTGCCGCGGGCCGAGGCGTTATAATGGATGGACACGAAGATGTCCGCCGTTTGGTTGGCCATTTCCGCTCTGCGGGAATTTGCCACGGTAACATCGGCGTTGCGCGTCATATAGGCTCGCACAATGCCGTCCGCCGCCAGCATTTCCATAACCATCAGGGCCGTGTCCAGGGCTAGGTCGGATTCTCGTAGGCCGCGATGCACCGCACCGGGGTATCTGCCGCCGTGGCCGGGGTCTATCATCACAATGAAGGCGTAGCGTTCGCGGGGGTGTATGGGGCGGATGAAGATGCGCTCTGCGTCTTCGGTAATGTCAAATGCCATAATTTGGGTTGTGTTGAATGTAAATGATGTCACGCCATTTTCTGTTACAATTTCTACCATGCGCAGGCTGCGGTCGCGCACTTCAAAGTCGCCATAGCCAAAATGCGTTGAAAAGTCGCCCGGTAGCACAAATAGATGTTGTAAATCAACATATCTTTCAAATTCTAAAATTTGATGTATGCTAAGGCCTGCTTCCGGCTTCACAATTTCGATTACGCCTGTTTCGGCGTTATAGTAGATATTTCTAAATGTTGGCGGCATGATATGTATTGTGACTGTGTTGTCCACCATTTGCACCGCAAAAGATGGGTGGCGCGTAAGGTCGGCGACAACCCTGACGGTGTTTTCCTCAAATTGCGAGAAGCGCAAGTCTTGCACGAAATGCCCTGTGCCGTTAAGGGTGCCGTTAAAGCCCAGCACGGCGTTGGGGATATCCACCACAAGGCGCAATGGGTTGTGTAGCAAGAAAACATCCGTTGCAGGGGCCGTAGAGCCTGTTATCACAATGCTTTCGCGTCCATGGGTGTAGAAGGTGCTAAGGAAGCTTATGTCTGTGACCGTGTTTTGCTCGAAAGTGACAATAACCTGTGTGCGGTCTTCGGAAATGGTTATGTAGTAGGCAACAGGGGCTGTAAGGTCGAAGACTACTCTTGCCGCACTTACGCCATTGTTAACAGGCTGACCCGTGCGTATGGTGCTGATAAAGCCGTTGTTTATGTTAAAGCTACTTTGAGCAAAATCTGCCGTGGCATTGCCTATGTCCACAAAAAGGCGGCCACCTTCCAGCATTGCCCAGTCCACAGACGAAATTCTTGATGTGGCTGTTATGGTAAATTGTGTGCGGCTTTCATTCCATGTTATGCTATTTACTTGGGTTGGGGCATTTGCCTCGATGGCAATTGGGCCGGGGGTTAGGTCTGTTGAAAGTGCAATAAAGTCAATTGTATCGTTGTACAACGGCATCGCCGCAAAATCTGATTCATCTGTTTCTCTGGTGTAATAAATATCTTCGTAATAAGACTGTTCTTCTGTTGTCGTTATGTACACCGTTGCGGTGTCGTGGTTCCATTCCACGCCATAACCCATAGCGGCGGCCACAAAGGATACGGGGGCCATTGTGCGATCGTTAATAATTTGGGGTGCCACATCCATATATAGCACGGTGTCGTCAAAATTAAAGTGATATTGGCCTATTTGCATAACAATAAGGCTATCGTGATAAGCTATTAAAATGCGTTGATATTCCGGATGAAAATCTACAACAGCGCCCATGGCTTCAAAGACGTGGCGCACGGGCACAAAGGTGCGGTCGCCCAAGATGATGGGCGGCATATCGGCTTCCGGCAGCACTTGTCCATTAAGATTAAGTGTGACAGACCTATTTTCGTACAGAAAGCTGCCGTTTGCGGTGTTAAGCGTTATGGAAACACGCTCCTGCGCGTGTACAGTGTAATTTTGGGCAAAAATGAAAAGAAGCGAAAAAAATATAACACATACAGAAAGTTTTTTAACAAATTTCATGAAAATTCCCCCTAAATTTTATGGCTTGTTCATTGTACCAGAAAATTAGGGGCATGTGCAACCTTTTGTCACAATGTTTCGCTGGAATGTTATAGAAATGTAACAAAGATATAACAATTCATTAACAAAAGGGGATTTTATGGACATAAATTGCATTTTAAATTGCGCATACCAGGTTAACGGAAAATGCGCGCTTATAATTGTGCCAAGTTTTATGGTGGGGCATACAAGCTTTTATGAGGATTGTGATTGCGCCTATTTTCAAGAGAAATTATAGCACCATGCGGAAAATTTGGGCCATTTGCGGAAGCAGGTTGTTTGTTACAAAGCGTACCACGATAAAAAGCGACCCTGCATAGCACGCTATGGACACTATCTTTGAAAACAAAGGGTTTTTTTCAGCATCTATAAGCAAGTTCATTATCACATGCAGGCAGCCAATTAAAAATAGTTCGGCTAAGAGGGAGAGCACTTCGGTCATAACACAAATCCTCCTTGATTTATGCGGGAAATTATGGTATTGTAAAATTATATGAAAGGAGTGGACAAATATGAGGAAAAGTACAAAGGTTTTGTTGGGCTTGGGTGCTTTGATAGCAACCCCCATCATTATTAACCACGTGATAGCGAAAAAGGCGCAGCTGCGCATTGAAAGCAAGGCAAAGGAAAATGTTTATGAATGGGAATATGGTGATATCCGTTATGTTACGGCGGGCGCGGGCAAGCCGTTGCTGCTTTTGCACGGCATATATCCGGGGGCCAGCAACCTCGAATGGAAGGCGGCCATAAAGCATCTTTCTCAGGATTATAAAGTATACGCACCGGATTTGCTGGGCTTTGGATATTCTTCCAAGCCTGCGCTGGACTACTCTGCGTATCTTTATGTGCGCCTTATAAAGGACTTTGCAGAAAATGTTATCGGCGAGCCTGTTACAGCAGCGGCCAGCCTACACACCGCGGCGGCTTTGGTAAGCTGTGTTGCGCTTAATCCCGAAGATTTTGAAAAAATTATATTGATATCGCCTACGGGCCTTGAGGCTGATGTGGCCCTTGCCCAGGACGAGGATGGTATTTTGAAGAAGGTGCTAGAATCTCCAATTTTAGGCACATCTGTTTACAATGCTATAGTATCGAAAAAGGCTTTGGAAGAAATTTTTGAAGAAGAGGGCCTGGCGGAATTTTTAGATGAAGAGCTTTTGGATGAAATATATCTTGCGGCCCACGCAGAGGGTGCTGCGGGCAAACATGCGGTATCTGCCCTGCTGGCCAAGTTTTTCAATGTAGATATAAAAGAGAACCTGGCAAGCCTTGATGTACCAAACCACATCATCCGCGGCGAATATCTGCCAAACAACAGCAATTTTAACATTTGGAACGGCATTGATGAGGCCTATGTCGTCCATACCGTTGAAGATACGGGCCTTTTGCCCCATCAGGAAAATGCGGAGAAGTTTTGCGCGGTGTTTAAAAATCTATGAGAAGATTCATGAAGCATACAGTAGCAGGGATGTTGGCGACAATATTGATATTGTCGCATATCCCTGCCCTTGTTTGGGCGACACATGGCTTTAGCGCAGCACATTTTACGGTTTCTGTGGAAGGCGAGCTTTTCGAGACGTGGGGATATGATGGCGACGGCCCTGTGCCCGCGCTAAGGCTGCATGACATCGCCTATATGCTAAACGGCACATCGGCGCAGTTTGATATACGCCCCATATCTGATGACAGCCCATGGGACTATTGGATAGTGCGCGGCGCGCCATACACCCCCACCGGCAACGAATTTCAGCCCATCCCCCTTGAAAGATACGCCGCTTTTGGTTCTTATGGCTTTTTCGACTGGTATGGCTTTGATGGCTATCCCGTACGAACCATTTTGGTGGGCTTTGACGGCATAGACGCCCCTGTGACAACCATCCCCATGGAAGTTGTCAGGGATATTGACGGCATCTATTTTAATTTGTGGGATATCGCCGGTATTTTGGGATTTAGCTGGGATAGGTACTGGTGTATCGTCAATGATGATACCCAATATGTTTTTACGCCCGAACCCGGCACAGCCCGTTACATACCAATTCAAACGCCGGAATTTGTCCACCTTCTTACGCGCGTATCAGGCCAGTGGGTGGATGCGGCGCGTTATTACAGCGATATTATTGACGAAAGTGTTATATGGCCTGTGGAATTTACAATTGACTGGCATGGTTTTACTGATTTTGTTAGTAGGCCCATCGCCCCATTTTCACCGGAATCAAGATTGCCGGACGAATGGTATGCCCTGTCGATGCGTGTTCTTGAGGATGGCCTTGTTGAGTTTACGATAGACCCTACGGCGCGGGTACGCCACCCATGGGACATCGAGGTGCATGGCCGCCCGCCGGAAGAGGCTTTGCGTGACACCACGCGTTTTGCTGACTATCGAATTGTTGTAGACACAAGTCGCGAAGTTATTGACGAAATGACCCTTTACATAGAAGATACGTCATACACCATGGTGCGTACTGGCCCGTGGACACAGCGCGACCCCCACCGCTATTATGCCGAGCCTTACGAAGGCGGTGGTATTAGGCTGTTGTATGTTGCGCGAAGCAATACCTTTGCGTCGTGGCATGATAGGATTGAGATTTTTGGCCGTAACGCAGAAACGGGTGTAAGCAGGCGTTTAAGCGAACATATCATCGAGGACATGGATATCCGCGACCGTATTCTTTTTGAGATTATTGATGATGCCGCCGAATTTGGGCAGGTTTACTATTATGAATTATGGGCGACAAGAATTGGCGGGAGCAGCTTTCAGGTAGGCTCAACAATGCGGGTGGATGTAGGCGAAATTTTTGAAGTCCATGGCATACCTGTGCCCGAAGAGCCCGAAGAAGAAGGCCCGGCACCGGAAATTGAAGAAATTATCCCTATAGAATATGAAGTGCATGAGGAAGGGGCGGAATTTATGTCATTCATGGCTTTTGATTTGATAATTATGATTGCAGCGGTGGTAGTACCGGCCTTTTTGACAACTATTGGTATTGTTATTGGTGTTTTGGTTTATCGAAGCAAAAATAAAAAATAAAACGTCTTGCTGGTAGCGGGTGGTAGTAGTTCTATCCTATGGGCAGCATTAGTATGTGGATTTTGAAGTTAATATTGCTGGATTGCTTCGGCCTTGGGCTGTGCTGGCTTTTCAGCTATCGTTGGCCTCGCAATGACGATTGAACTATCGCGGACTTCCGGTAACGATACAACGCCCAACCGTCATTAGGCCTACAGCAAAATTACCCACCTGCTTGTAGGGGCGGCTTGTAGCCGCCCCTACGGATGGCATGTAGGCAATTTCGCTACAAGTCTATTGCCAGGTCAACGACTGTCAAGAGCCCAGTACAACCCAAGGCTAAAGCAATCCGGTTAACTATGGAAATGTATGACGGTATCTGCCTTACAATTCTTCCAGGCAATCATCCGCATCCACATCCACCAAAATTATGTCATCACCCACTTGTTTTATGGAATCCCATGGGATGCTATATTCCGAGTCGCGCCCAAAAACGCCGAAGACGCGGGCGGGGCCAGGCACAATGATTTTTGTTATCTCACCGCTTTTTTCGTCAATTTCAATGTCGGCCACAAAGCCAAAGCGCGTGCCGTCCTTCACATTTATAATTTCCTTCTGGCGCAAATCATATATTCTAACCATAAAAAATCCCCCGCTTGTCAAACTTGTTTACCAAATATATATTCGCATGTCTTGATTTTATTCATTATTGATGATAGACTAGAATATGAAAGAATTTATTTTCAAACGATTGGGGCAGATATGAATTACATTGTAATAGATTTGGAATATAACCAAAATTTTGACTTTCGCGCGGGGCAAAAAGCACCGTCAAACCCCCTTTTGCCGCTGGAAATTATCCAGATAGGGGCTGTGAAGCTGGATGGCGGGCGCAATATTGTGGACAGATTTGGAACGACGGTTCGGCCAAGCGTATATAGGGGGCTAAACCCTTTTGTGGCAAAGGTTACAGGCCTTACGGGCGATGTTTTGCGTAATTCGCCCTCATTTGCACAGGCTTATAGGGGGCTTGTCAGATTTATCGGGAAGGACGATGCCGTGCTTTGTTTTTGGGGCAGCGATGATATGAAAGAGCTTTTGCGCAATGCGCTGTTTTTCAAAGAAAGGTGCAAGGCATTGCCCCTTCAATACATAAATGTGCAAAGCCTTACCTCTGTGCATTTAGATTTGCCATCGAAGCAGCAGTTGGGCTTGGGCACTGTTGTAGACTTGCTGGAAATAGAGTCCGAACTGCCTTTTCACAACGCGCCCAACGACGCCTTTTACACCGCCCAAATATTTGCGCATATATATGACGAGGAGAAGATAAATTTGATAGATTTTGATTTGGCTCAGTTTATGGGACAAATTGCCAAAATTAAGGCAGAGGTAAAGCCATGATGGGCCGGCAGGAAATTAAAAGCCGCAGTCGCGAGCTTTTTTCAATTTCCATGCCCATGATGGTAGAGCATTTGTTTATATCCATAATGGGCATGATATCAACAGTGTTGGTGTCTTCCATTGGAGAGCACGCCACAAGTGCTTTGGGCATGGTAGATTCTATTTCAAACCTCATCATTGCCCTGTTTGTGGCCCTTACAACAGGCGGCACCATTGTTGTGGCGCAATATATCGGCAGCCAGGACATTATGTCCGCCAAGCGCGCCGCGGGGCAGGCCATTGTGCTGTCCGCCATTTTTTCCGCCGTTGTGCTGGCTATTTTGCTAATTTTTCGTATACAGATATTAGATTTGCTATTTGGCGATGCCGAAGCCGATGTTATGGCATCCGCGCTGACATTTCTTTTCATCATCAGCTTTTCTTTCCCTGTTTTGGCCATTATGCAAACCATCTTCGGCATTTTGCGCGGCAGCGGAGACACGCTGACACCCATGATTGTTTCTATTGGGATGAATGTGATAAACCTGATTTTGGGCATCATCCTCATCAATGGCCTTAATTTAGGATTTTTTGCAATACCTGCCCTTGGGGTTGCCGGTGCTGCTATAGCTTTGGTTGTTGCGCGCGTTATGGGCCTTGGGGCGGCTATTTATTTTATCGTTAAAAAGGCTAGGGGTGTGCGCCTTAACAAGCTGCGTTTCTTTAAGCCTGCGCCGCCTATGCAAAAGACAATTCTTAAATTGGGGCTGCCTACCAGCTTCGAATCTTCGCTGTTTCAAATGGGCCGCCTTGTGACGCAAGTTTTCATTGTCTCAATTTCTACTGCCGCCATCGCCACTAACACTATAGCGGGTTCTGTGGCAAATTTCATTAATGTGCCTGGTATGGCCCTTGCTACGGGCGTTATGATTCTTGTTGGCCAGCGCATTGGCCGCGGCAATATTGATGATGTAAAACGAACCGCAATATTTGCCACCATTGCCTCTTCGGTGCTGTTTCTTGGCCTGTCCATCATTTTGTTCTTCACACAAAGCCTAATTTTTGCGCCATTTAACCCATCAGAGGAAGCCCTGGCCTATCTGCCAATGATTTTTGTCAGCTATCTTATAGCCACGCCGCTGTTTTGGGCCACATCCTTCGTGATACCCGCCGCCTTACGCGCTACTGGCGATGTTATGTTTCCTATGATAGTTAGCATCACCACCATGCTTGTGCTACGCGTAGCATTTAGCTATATTTTCGCTATAACTTTGGGCATGGGCATCATGGGCATTTGGCTTGCCATGTATCTGGATTGGGTGGGGCGCAGTGCCCTTTTCATACCAAGGATGCTAGGCAATAAATGGAAGGGCAAGGGCATAAAAGCACCCACTTAAAATACGCTGAAAACACTGAAATAATCGTAAAAAGTCGTTTACTTTTTCCTCATTTTATGCTATAATTTTAGGTGATAAAATTGAGCACTAAGGAGGAAAAATATGTCAGAATATTTCAAGGGAATTGGCAATATTTCTTATGAAGGCAGCAAGTCTGACAACCCATTGTCATACAAATATTACAATCCGGAAGAGGTTGTCGCCGGCAAGACAATGCGCGACCATTTCAAATTTGGGCTTAGCTATTGGCATACCCTGTGCGCCGAGGGTGTGGATATGTTTGGCGAAGGCACGGCGGACAAGTCCTTTGGGGCGGCGTGTGCGATGGATCATGCAAAGCATAAAGTTCACGCTTGCTTTGAGCTTTTAGGCAAAATGGATATCGACTATTTCTGTTTTCATGACAGAGATGTGGCCCCCGAAGGTGCCACATTGGCCGAAAGTAATAAAAACCTTGACATAATTGTGGATGAAATTGAGGGTGCCATGAAGCAAAGCGGCAAAAAACTGCTTTGGGGCACGGCCAACCTCTTTTCCAACAAGCGTTTTGTCCATGGGGCGGGCACTGCTCCCAATGCCGATGTGTTTGCTTATGCGGCGGCGCAGATAAAGAAGGCGCTGGAAGTTACAGTGCGCTTGGGCGGTACGGGCTACACCTTCTGGGGCGGCCGCGAAGGCTATGAGACCCTGCTTAACACCAAGATGGGTTTCGAGCTTGACAACATGGCGCGCCTGATGCACATGGCTGTGGAGTATGGCCGCAAAATTGGCTTTACAGGAGATTTTTACATAGAGCCCAAGCCGAAAGAGCCCATGAAACATCAATATGATTTTGATGCTGCCACGGCTCACGCGTTTTTGCAAAAATATGGCTTGATGGGCGATTTTAAGCTTAATATCGAGGCCAACCATGCCACGTTAGCGGGACATAGCTTCCAGCACGAGCTGATGTATGCCCGTGAAAATGGCCTTCTTGGCTCTATCGACGCCAATACGGGGGATTTACTGCTGGGTTGGGATACGGACCAATTCCCTACTTCTATTTACGAAGCGGCGTTTTGTATGTTGGAAGTTTTAAAGGCCGGCGGCTTCACCACAGGCGGCCTAAACTTTGATGCCAAGGCGCGCCGCGGTTCTTTTGACCCCGAAGACATATTCCTCAGCTATATTTCAGGCATAGATGCCTATGCACTGGGTCTGAAAATTGCTGCCAAAATTATAGAAGATGGTCGCATTGATAAATTTGTCGAAGACCGCTATGCAAGCTATAAAACAGGCATCGGTGCTGACATTGTGTCGGGCAAGGTTGGTTTTGTAGAGCTTGAAAAATATGCCATTGAGATGGGCGAAGTTGCCACCAACAAAAGCGGTAGACAGGAATATCTGGAAAGTCTGTTAAATCAGATTATTATAGGATAATAACGAATTTACCTTCGTAGGGGCGACTTTTAGTCGCCCGTTTCTTTGTAAAAGGAGATGAATTTTATGAAACAAATTATCGGTTTGGACATCGGGACAAACAGTGTTAAGGCCATGATACTTGCTGACGGCGCAATTGTGGACCAAGTTAGCGTGGGCTATGCGCCGGACTATCTGGGCAATGGCTTTGTAGAGCAAGACCCGGCCGTGTGGTGGGATGCGACAAAAGCCGCCATTCGCGCTATAACATCGGCCAACCCTGGGCAGGTGGTGGCTTTGGCGGCTTCCGGACAGATGCATTCGTCGGTATTTTTGGATGCCGAGGGCAACGTGATACGCAATGCTATTTTATGGAATGATACGCGAACCACAAAGCAGGCTGCGGAAATTACGGCTTTGGCAGGTGGCGAGGCGGCGTTGCTATCTATGGTTCATAATCGCTCGTTGGAAGGTTTTACGCTGCCAAAAATCCTTTGGCTTCGTGAAAATGAGGCGGAAAATTTCGCAAAAGTTTGTAAAGTTGTCATGCCCAAGGACTATATCAATTACATGCTGACGGGGCGCATTGCCACGGATGCTTCTGACGCGGCAGGTACGATACTTTTGGATGTTGGCAAACGCCAATGGAGCAACGCTTTGCTGGAAAAAATTGGACTGCCTGCTGACATTTTGCCCGAAGTGCTGGAAAGTGTTGATGCGGTGGGTAAGGTTACACCCACCTTGGCGGCAGAGCTTGGCCTAGCCCCCGAAACCCTCGTCATCGCCGGCGGTGCCGATAACAGTTGCGCCGCTATTGGCAACGGCGTTGTAGCAAGCGGCCAAACCATTATCAGCATAGGCACCAGTGGCACCGTGGTTACGATGCTGGATGCCGTGCCGGCCGATATCACGGGGGATGTGCATCTTTTTAACTATTCCTACCCCGGCAAGTTTTACGCTATGGGCTGTATGCTTTGCGCCGGCGAAAGCCTTAATTGGCTGCGCAATATCGTGACCGTGGCGGACTTTGACGAGCTTAATGCGCTGGCAGAGCAGTCCACACCAGGGGCTGGCGGCGTGGTTTTCCTGCCATATCTTTTTGGCGAGCGTTGCCCCTACCCTAATCCTGATGCAAAGGGCATTTTCTTTGGGTTGGCGGCCACCACATCCAAGGCCGACATGGTACGCGCCGTTATGGAAGGCGTGGCGTATAATATTCGTGCTATGTATGATTTGGTGTCGCCTTTCACGCCTATCACCGACATTTATATCACAGGTGGCGGTGCAAAAAGTGATATCTGGGGGCGTATCATTGCAAGCGTGTTGCAGCGGCCCGTCACCGTGCTGAACATCGAAGAGGGGCCAGCCTTTGGCGCGGCGATGATTGCTGGCGTGGGCGCAAAGGTGTTTGATGGCTTTGAGGTGGCCAAAGCGCAGTTTCTTCGTACTGATAGGATGATAGAGCCCGATGGCCACGAGGCCTATCAAAGGCAGTTTAGGCTGTTTAAGAAGATTTACGAGGCCAACAAGGGGCTGTTTTAAAGAGGTGCGACAATGAAACTTGTAATTATACTTGGTCCGCCCGCCGTAGGGAAGATGACCGTCGGCCAAGCGCTGGCCGACATCACGGGACTAAAGCTTCTCCACAATCATGTAATTAGCGAATTGGTGCGTCAATTTGTCCCTGTGTATGGCGAAGGCTCTGCGGAAGGTAAGAGGCTTAAAAACCTCTTCGCACAAGAGATTCTTGAAACCGTCGCTAAGAGCGACTTGCCCGGGATGATATTCACCAATATGCTTGATTTTGACAATGTACCGACGGGGCATGACTACATACAAGGCATTTTGGATTTGTACAGATACTATGGAGCAAGGACATGTGTAGTGGAGCTTTGCGCCGACCTGGACGTGCGTATCGAGCGGAATAAGACGGAGAATCGCTTGCTGCATAAGCCTTCCAAGCGCGATATTGCTGCTTCAGAAGGCCTGCTTCTTGATGCTGAATCCCAGCAACGACTTAACACTCGCGATGGTGAGCAGCCTTTCGCCAACTATTTGAAGATTAATAATACTTACCTAAAGCCGGAAGCTGTTGCCGCTATGATTAAGGAAGCTTTCTTGTATTGAAAAGTCCCGTTTTTGTAATAAAAAACTGCCCGCCATATGGCGGGCAAGTTTTTGTAGTGTTATTTTAGAGAGCTATTATTCGCCTGTATAATTTGCAAGGGCTTCTAGGCCTGCACGTCTTTCATCCATGGCCTGTTGTGCGCCGGCGGCAAGGATGGCATTCATTTGTTGTTGCCATACAGCGTCAAACTGGTCAATAGGAGCGGTTATGGCTGCAACAAGCGCGTTAGATGTCATATCTTGGAAGGTTGGTGCAAATTCGTTGCCGAAAGGCAGGCCACCCGGCA
>WQVI01000024.1 GCA_009781625.1 Defluviitaleaceae bacterium
CAGTTTCTCTTATGGTGTGTCCTTTGTCGATGTGGTTAAGGACAACTTCTCTAAATTTAGTGTCATATGCCATAGGAGTATTATAGCATGAATTGTGGTATTTTGCAAGTTAATTAACTATAACTTGAAAAGGCATACAAGAAAACGCAGGCTGTTTGCGCTCGCGCAAACGATTTTCACAAATGCAAGGAAGCGACGACAACCTGTGCCTAAGGGCACACAAGGAGAAGCTGACGAAGCAGTTGTGGAAAAAGACAAGTTTTATTGTGTGGATTTTTAAGTTAAGCGGCTATGCAGCCCAAGGCGCGCAACCACTTCACCATCTTCTATATGCCCGGTTTCCACAAAGCCCAGCGACGCATACAGTCCTCTGGCCACTTCATTTGTCGGTTCATATAACAGCGTTATAGAATCAACTTCCCCTTGGGGAAATGTCCTTAAAAATTCAAGAATTTTCACCATGGCCTGTCGCCCAAGCCCCTTGCCTTGATGCGCCTCATAAATCATAAAGCAAAAAAATGGTAAAGCCCACCAGCTTGTCATCATTATAGATGGCAAAAGGCATCGGTGGCTTTTCATAACTCTATCATTGCGTTTCCTCCTCATATTTTTATCCCAGCACATCAAACAAATCACTAATTAGGGAATAAATGCCTGTATTTGTGTTAGCCAGCGCAGAGGCTACGGTCTTTGTCTGCGGAAAGTACGCCGTGAAAAATGCCACACCAGCATCCCCGCCCACAGCATAATATACCCCCTTATCGCCGTCAACAAGGCTATAAACGCCAAGGCCATAGCTTTCACCATCTTCTTCATCCATCACCACATGCTGCTTTAAGAAAGTTTGCGTCATATTTTCAGACAAAATTTCATTAGCAAATATCGCGCGCCATAATTTATCCAAATCCTGTGCGCAAGTGAAAAGTCCGCCGTCAGAGCCGCCGATGATAGGCATATCAAAAATATTTGTGCGCCATTCTTTGGTAGTTTCATCGCAGATGTAACCAAAGGCGGTATTGCCAGGCAGGCTGTCCATGGGGTAAAAGCCCGTGCGCTGAAGCTCGCAAGGTGTTATGATATTTTCCTGCACAAATTGCTGATACGGCATATCGCTAACAGCTTCAACAGCCAGTCCAAGCAAAATATATCCTGCATTTGAATAGCCATATCTCACGCCGGGCTCAAATTTCGGCGGCAAATGCGTTATCATCTGCAAATAATATTCCAGCCGCTTCCATAGATAGCATGGATATTTGTTGTTAAGCGCAGCTAACTGTTCTTCGCTGTCCTCGGCTTCCTCGTCAATATAGTCACCAACGCCTGATGTATGCGTAAGCAGATGGTGCACCGTAACCCTCTTATCAATTTGCCCTAAATCATATGGCAGCAAATCCCAAAGTTTATCTTCCGGCGACAATTTCCCTTCGCCAATTAGCTTGCACACCGCCAGCCCCGTAAACAGCTTGGTGCCGGATGCAATGCCAAAAGCTGTATCCACCTCATTGGGCAGCTTTTCAGCCTTATTGCGATATCCGCCGGCCTGCTGAAAAATAACACCATCAGGCCCCGTCACAGAAAACACGCCGGAAAATTCTTTATCATCGCACCATGCATTATAAATATTTTGTATGGAATTCCTCATCTTGCATTTCTCCTTAAATTTTCATCACGCATACATCTTTTGCAAGATATCAAGTATCCCAGTGCATATCTGGTCTTTCACCTCATTGTTGTCTTCAAAATCGTCATCAACATCAAGCAAAACCTTGACATAAAGACTTTTCATAAAGTTTTTGCGGTTAAGGTTTATGTTATAGTCATCTGGCATTGTCGTCCTTTCTACCATCGACCCAACCTTTTCCAGCCAGCTGCATATCTCATCGGCTGTTATAATTTGACGGTCGCAAACCGATGTGTAAATTGCAGATATCACAGCATCTGCAAGCCTTTCATCTTCTGAGGCACCATAGACGATGTATTTGTTGGAAACAGCGTCAACAATGGCATCAAGGGCTTCAAATATGCCTTCGCGGCCCACACAATACACTATATTTAACAGCATGTCCGCACCATGGGCAATGGCGTGGGCCCAGCCCTTGTCCTTAACATAGCCGCGATAGTCCTTTTCTTGGGACATATATCGTAAAATTGTTTCTTTGACGCTGGTTAGCTCCTCATCTGTCAAATAAGGGTCGTCTTCGTATGTGCATAAGGCTACACAAACCAGCAATGACGAGAAAGCCCGAGTAAAAACATCATCTGTGTCACTTTCACCAATGCCCAAAAACAAATGCTGCTCATCAATAGCCGTGTTTAGTATATGTCGCAATTGGTCGTGGGAAAAAGCTTCATTGTCGTTTAATGTGTCAAAGGCTGCATATATGCCCTCTCGCAAGCCAGAATCAACAGTGCCCACAAAACGCAGCATATCGGCTATCAATCCGTCCAAAGCAACACCAGCAGGTATCGCATAATCATTGTTTCCCATGCTCTCAATTATTTGTTTCATTTCTTCAAATGTTCTCATAAATTTTGCCTCCTAATAGGTTCAACTTTTAAAGTGCTTTGCCCATAAACATCTCTAGGGGCTGCTCGTAGGGCGGTATATCCATTACGATGGTGCCCATATCCTTGTAGCCCAGTTTGCGATAAAAATGCTGGGCATCTTCGTCCACTTGCGTGGATATCATAACCATTTTATACCCCGCGGCACCCATTTCATTTTCCCAATGGGCCATGGCCTTTGTGCCATAACCCTTGTAACGATAGGGCTCTTCAAGCCACATTAGCGACAAAAAGGGTATAAAGTCAAAAATCAGGTTAAAGCGCATGGTGCCGATGGTTTTCCCACTTTCGCGCAATATGTAGCACCGCTTGTCTCTAACTTTTAGGTCAAATTCACTTTCCTTCATGGCATTTCCGTACGACATCACATATTGTTTATCTTCCATGGCTGCATATGAAATTGTAAACATAATAAAAAATCCTTTCCGCGCGGAAAAGGACTGCACATAGGGCATTACCCCTGGCGCAACAAAAATTTTTACAGTCCAATTCCAACACAAACAAAGCCATATAAATTTGCGGCTTTTTCTAATTACTGTTCTTGTGATTTAGGAAATTGAACTATAACTTCATGTCGCACCTCTCTTTAATTGATAAATGCAGTATAGCACACAGCATCAGAAATGTCAAATGCTTCTTTCCACATTTTATTCATATTCACTTTGCATCGCTATGCCGAAATATTAAGCAGAGACGAAAAAGCCAGGAGGTAAATGCGATGAAATCAAAGAAAAACAAAATTATTTGCCTTATATCCATAGCCGCAATAGCATTAACCGCGTTTTTCATATACTTTAACAATACGGGTGAGGACACAGCCTTTGTGTCATATGCCGAATTTATGGTCATGGCAGAAGATGGGCAGGTGTCACACGTTGTTTTGAGCGATGGGGCTATGATACAATTTTATACATATGCATCAGATGTAACTTACGAGACAAGCAACCCCCGAAATCCCGCGCTTAAAGAGCAGCTTTTGCTTATGGGCATCGAGGTTAGCGAAGGCACAGGTTTTGCAATGTCAGGGCTGCTGTCCTCTGTGCTGCCAATTGCATTTTTCGTCATGATGTTTATTTTTGTCATCAGAATGATCGCAAGAACATCAGGCAAAAACGCCATGTCGCTTAATGTTACGGCAGCTGACGAAATTAGTGTAGATGTTGGTTTTAACCATGTCGCCGGCAATGACGAGGCAAAAGAATCTGTGCAAGATGTGGTGGACTTCATTAAAAATCCTGAAAAATATACAACCTATGGTGCGCGTATGCCCCGCGGCATCATATTTTACGGCCCACCGGGCACGGGCAAAACCCTTATGGCCAGGGCCATCGCAGGCGAAGCGGGCGTGCCGTTTTTTGCCACAAGCGGGTCGGACTTTGTCCAGATGTATGTGGGCGTAGGTGCCAGCCGCGTGCGCGAGCTGTTTAAAAAAGCTCGGGCCGCGGGCCGCGCGGTAATTTTTATTGACGAGATTGACGCCGTGGGCAAATCCCGCGCAAGCGGCAACATGGGCGGCAATGATGAAAGAGACCAAACCCTAAACGCCCTGCTGGCAGAGATGTCGGGCTTTTCAAGCGGCGAAGGCATTGTTGTGATAGCCGCCACAAACCGCCTGGACACCCTAGATGAGGCCCTTTTAAGGCCCGGCCGCTTTGATAGACAAGTTGAGATTGGTCTGCCTGACCTCGCCGGCCGCAAAAACATCCTGGCCACCCACGCAAAAAACAAGCCCCTAGCCCATAGCATTGATATGGAAGAACTGGCCCGCCAAACCGTGTATTTTAGCGGTGCCATGCTGGAAAATCTGCTTAACGAGGCCGCGATAAACGCCGCCAAAGCCGGTGCCGCGGAAATTGGCCCAAAAGAGATTGACACAGCGTATTATACCATCATCGCGGGTAGCGAAAAGAAGGACCGCAGTGCCATCAAGGAAAAAGAGCGTCGCATAACGGCCTATCACGAAGGCGGTCACGCTCTTGCCACAAAGCTCTTATCCCCAGAGCATAGCGTATCGAAAATAACAATAATCCCCTCTACCAAGGGCGCCGCAGGCTTTTGCGTAAACCTGCCCCCTGATAAAATGTATTTCACAAAACGCGAGCTTGAAAACCAAGTGATATCCCTTTTGGCCGGGCGCGCCGCAGAAGAGGCCACTTTTGGTGCGGACAATGTCACAACAGGAGCCAGCAACGACATAGAGCGCGCAAACCGCATTATCAAGGACTATGTATCAAAATATGGGATGAGCACATCCGCCGGACTGGCAGAGCTTTCTGACGAAGACAGATACAAGGAGTGTCAGGCGCATATAAGCAAGCTATACGATGAGGCTTTGGCTCTTGTAAAAAATAATTTTCACACATTGGAAAATATCGCCCAGGCCTTATTGGAAAAAGAAAGCCTATGCGAAAGAGAATTGGACGCTATCATAGCAAGCGCATAATTATAGCAATTCAAGGGCGAAGCAACCCAGCTAGCGGCATTAGCCCTATAACAAAACCACCCACCCGCTTGTAGGGGCGGCTTACAGCCGCCCGTTTATCCTACAGACGTGCAACCTGCTCAATGTATTATATCACTGCATATGCGGGCGGCTACAAGCCGCCCCTACGACATATGTGCTACACGGCGCACTGTAAAGCAAAACCTCAATACTAATGTAGGGGCGGCTACAAGCCGCCCCTACGGATGGCATATAGCAAAATGTATCAAAAAAACTAGCTATTACGCCATGCCATTTTTAAAATAATTGCGCCAGGCATCAATATCTTCATCTGAGCGAATTTTAAGCAAGCCAAAAATTGCATGGGCAAAGTCAACCGCCGCTGTTTCATTTGCCGTTATGAAGCCATCGTCAACGGCTATCTGCGCTGATATATAGCGGTTTTCACCGCCGTATCCATCCTCTTTTCGAAAAAGCTCCGGGTCATCCCCTGTATGCGTTATCTTGTCAAGAAAGCCATGCTTGCCTAAAAATATAGTTGCGCCGCATATGGCCGCAACAGGGATATGTGCTTCTCGTACTTTTCTAACAAAATCCGCTATCTCGTCATGGCGGCCTTCGTGCCACGCAAAGCCGCCCGGCAAAATAAGCATCGCAAGATTTTCGAGGTTATGATAATCCCCTATTATAAAGTCAATTTCCGTACGCAACCCTCCCATTGATACTTTGGGTTCATTTGTAACAGCAATTGTTTTCACCGTATATTGCGGAACCAAATTTATTCCAGCAGCCGCATAGGCTGCTTCCCAGTCTGCAAAGCGGTCTGTTAACAGCAATAGCACCTCTCTAGTTTGCATGTCGCACCTCCAAGAAATGATTTATACAATATTATATCATTGTACAATTTACTTGTCAAGAAGGAAAGTTGATAAAGGTGATATGTCTTCATCGCTGCCCACTGCCAGACCTTAGCTCTATAACAGCAATTTCCGGACGGTTCCAAAATCTGATAGGAAAATATGTGGTGCCGATGCCCCTGGACACATGCATCACAGCATCCCCGTGACGATAAAGCCCCGCGCCATATCTCGGCCAAAGGCCTTGGTTTGGCGCGTATATCGTAGGAAAAAACGGCAGGCGCAGCTGGCCGCCATGGGTATGCCCCGCCAGCGTAAGGTTTGCGCCACTGTCCTTAAAGCGGTCAAAGAGCTGGGGTTGATGCGTCAAAACAAGTTGAAAATTATCGCTTACATCATCAAATAGCTCGTAAAAATCGTCAAAGCCAGCACGGCGAAGATTGGAAAAATCCTTTGTGCCAATTATTTCAAAGGGGCCGCCGTTTACTTCTAGTATAACCACCTCATTACGCAAAAACGCAATGCCCACTTCGTCCATAAATTGTAGCATTTGCCTATAATGATGAGCTTCGTGGTTGCCTTCTACAAAAAATGTCGGCACGCGGGCAGCCAATGCTTCAAGATACAGCCTTTGCGGCTCCAATTCCAAAATAGGGCCAGAATGGTTCCAAGCCTGTCCCAAAATTATATCACCCGTTATGGCAGCAATATCAAAATCCAAACCGTCCACATGTCGCCAAATATCAGGGTTTGCGCGCTCTTTATCATTGCTGTGCAAATCTGAAATATGCAAAATACGAAGGCCTTCCAGATGTTCTGGAAGGTCGTCAAAATACAAAATATGGGTGGATACTTTAAGCCACCGCATAGAACCCCAATATATAGCAAAAACAATACTGAAAATTAAAACTAAGGGTATCAAAAACATCAGAAATCCTCTCAAGTTTTAAAGCATCCCCCTCCAATAAATTCTCTTAGTAAAGAATTGTTCGGCACCTCTTTTTCCACAATAACCATAAAGCAATCTAAAAATTTCAGCAGCCGTGCAGCTTCCAGATATTCCGGCGCGCTTTTTTCTATTGCAAAAAGCTGCGGCATAACATATGGCTTTAAAACACACAGCTCATAAATAAGAGCAGAATTGAAAATTATGTCTGCTTCATCTTGAAACGGAAAGATGTTTTCAGATTCTCCACGTACAACAGAGGGCCACATCTCTAATGTACGGCGAGCATCAAATCCACGAAACTGACTGTCGCGAACGATACGACGTATCTTCCGCGTATCCGCCGCAGGTATACGGTTATGGTCATCCATATTTAGCTGCGTCAAGGCACTAATAAAAATTTTATATTTCGCGCTATCAGGTATTTTTCGTGAAAGTTCGGGGTTTAGGCCGTGTATGCCCTCAATAACAAGCACGCTTTCAGCGGACAATGAAAGAAAATGGCCCTTATATTCACGCTTGCCTGTGAGGAAATTATATTTTGGCAACTGAACAGTGCCGCCGGCAAGCAATGCCTGCAAATCCTCATTAAACTTCGCAATATCAATAGAATATAAAGATTCAAAATCAGGCTTGCCAAATTTGTCCAGCGGGGTTTTGTCCCTGTCCACGTAATAGTCGTCCAGCGATATTGCATAGGGCTTTAGGCCGTTAACTCTCAGTTGCACACAAAGGCGTTGGGCAAATGTGGTTTTGCCCGACGACGATGGCCCTGCTACCAACACCACATTGCGGCCCATCTGGTGGATATCGTCAGCCATCTTCACCACAGATTTTTCATGCAGTGCTTCGTTTACGCGTATTACTTCACCTTGCATACCTTGGCATATTTTGTCATTTAAAGCACCCACAGTATCAATTTTTAAAATCCGCGCCCAGTTGTTAGATTCTTTGAAAACCTGGGTTAGCTTAGCAACAGATTTTAATTCTGACAGTTGCAAAGGGTCATTCTGACTTGGAAATATCAGCATAAAGCCGCCATCTTGCAGCTTGAGGTCAAAGTTGGTCAAAATGCCGGCCCTTGTGGCCATGGGCCCGTAAAAATAATCGTAAAACCAACCAAGGCGGTAAAAATTAACTGACGATGCCGTACGATAGGCCAAAAGCTGCATTTTGTCATGCAAATGCATCTCTTTTGCAATGCGGATGCCATCTTCCAAAAGAAAGTTTTCCTTCACAATTTCCATGTCAGCCTTTACAATTTCATCCATCTTTTCTTTAATTTTTCGCAATATATCTTCCGTGAGGACAAAGTCCCCTTCCATAATTTCACAATAATAATTTTTATTTATGCTATGCTCTACAACAACACGTGTCTTTTTTCCCAAAACTTCGCGTGCCGCTTTTATCATCACAAAAACAGCTGTGCGCTGATACACACGGTATCCATGGGTCGAGGTTAGGTCTAAAAATTCAATTTCGCAGTCCCGCGTAACTTTTCGGTGCATCTCCAAAATATCGTGGCCAATTTTGGCCAGAAGATAAGGATGTGTACCATCCAACATTGTGGCAATTTTTTCAAGGGTTGCACCCTCTTCAACCAAAAACTTCTTGCCATTTGCTACAATATTTAACATCAGTTGCCACCTCCGCAACTCACAGTTTTAAAAGGTTGTCCATCTATTTTTGATACAATAATTTCAACGCCGCCAATCTTCTCTTGCAGATATTTCGCAATGCTTTCCGCAAAAATTACCTCGCCTCCGTAATGCGTCGCATCCACAAGGCTTAGGCCCATATCAATCGCGGCCTGCGCCGCATGAAATCTAACATCGCCCGTGACGAAGGTATCGCATCCTGCTGCAAGCACACCCTTAAAAAAGTCCGCACCGGCAGATGCACCGCCAATTACGCCTATTTTATGGACTTTCGCACCACCATCGCCGCAATATGTCACAACACTTAAACCTAAAGTATTTTTAACACTTTCAGTAAAGTTTAACAAAGTAGTTGCCTCAGATAGAACACCCGCGCGGCCCAAAAACACACCAGGACGAGTTTCACAAATATATTCCTTGTTCTGTAACTGAAAGATGTCAAAAAGCATATCATTTATGCCACCATCAGTTGCATCTAAATTTGTATGGGCAGTATACAAACAGATTTTATTTTCTATCAAGCGCAAAAGGCGACGGCCAAGAGGGCTTTCATCACTAATACGGCTGATAGGCTTAAAAATTGGCGGATGATGGGTGATGATAGCCTCAGCACCCTGGGCAATGGCTTCATCAATAACGGCATCCAACACATCCAAAGCAACAAGCACCCTAGACACATCAGCATCACGCCGCCCCACCAAAAGCCCCACATTATCCCATTCTTCAGCGATATGCGTTGGTGCCAAATTTTCAATAATTTCCATTATCTTGCTCATTTTCACAGACATCCCATCACCTCTAAACACAACTGTAAGTATCCTTCCAATTCGCCTCTGCCAATTTTTCTAACCTTTTCAACCTCTGCGCCCACATATCTTTTCATGGTGTCAGATTTCTTTTGCAGCAAAATCTTTCCAAAGACATAGCCTTTTTCATCATATGCCTCTTCGATGCCGCTAGATATATCCAATATATTGTAAAATTTCCCTTTTTCCTCTATTATATCCTCATCATTAATGCAAAATCCGCTTTGATGCAGAAAACGCCGCACATCAGCCACATCACGCTGAGGCGAGGCGATAATCTGCTTAAATCCATGAGCCGCCTCAAGGTTTCGCTGCAAAATATCAATTATCAAGCCACCGCCCATACCCGCAATGACGCAAGTCTCGTATTTTTGCGGACATACACCCTCTAGCCCATCGCAAAGCTGCACCTTGACACAACCAGCCAAACCTGCGGCGGCAATATTTTCCATAGCGCGCTCAAGGGGCCCAGGATTCACATCCGTGGCCAAAGCGCAACCAACCATGCCCTGTCGCGCCATATAAATGGGCAAAAGGCCATGGTCTGTACCAATATCTACCATCGCAGGATATTTCACCATCTCTGCAATTTTCTGTAAGCGCTTCGATATCTTCATTTTAAACGACCCACAGGCCATATGTAGGTCCTGCGCCTATTCTAAATAGTCCTTCAATTTTTTGCTGCGCCCCGGATGGCGCAATTTGCGTAATGCCTTCGCCTCAATTTGCCTTATGCGCTCTCTCGTTACATTAAATTCCTTGCCAACTTCTTCCAGTGTGCGCGCCTTGCCATCACCCAGCCCAAAGCGCAGTATCAAAACCTTTTTCTCCCTTTCGGTTAAGGTTTCCAGCACGCTCATCAGTTGCTCTTTCAGCAGCGTAAAAGCCGCCGCTTCCGAGGGCGCAGGCACATCTTCATCCGCTATAAAGTCGCCTATATGGCTGTCTTCTTCCTCACCAATCGGCGTTTCCAGCGAAACAGGGTCCTGGGACAGCTTCATAATCTCGCGCACTTTGTCCACAGGCATCTGCATCTCTTTGGCTATTTCATCGGCATTGGGCTCTCTTCCATATTCTTGCAGCAATTGCTTTGATACGCGCAGTAACTTATTTATTGTCTCCACCATGTGGACAGGAATACGTATAGTACGCGCCTGGTCAGCAATGGCCCGTGTTATGGCCTGACGTATCCACCATGTTGCATATGTGGAAAACTTAAAGCCCTTCTTATAATCAAATTTTTCCACAGCCTTGATAAGGCCCAAATTGCCCTCTTGGATAAGGTCTAAGAAATGCATTCCGCGCCCCACATATCGCTTTGCTATGCTAACAACAAGGCGCAAATTAGCCTCGGCCAGCCGCTTCCTTGCATCTTCATCCCCCATCTCCATGCGTATCGCCAGCGAATTCTCCTCTTCCCACGACAAAAGCGGCACCTTCCCAATTTCCTTGAGATACATGCGCACATGGTCATCAATATTTACGCTGGTTTCAACCACCGAAATTTCAATATCTTTGTCAATTTCTTTTTCAATTTCAATGGCCACGTTTAGGTCGGCCAGATCCACATCATCGTCCAAATCGGTGTCCAAATCCAATTCCGGCACCAAATTGTCCACAATTTCAGCTTCAATCTCGCTTTGCATAACAGTTTCAATTTCGGTTTCAATTTCAAGGTCTGCTTCCAGGTCGGGGTCGGTTGGTTCCAGTTCCATTTCAGTATAAATGTCAATGCCATAGGCTTTCAGCTGTTTTGTGATATTATCAGCCTTGTCAGCAACAATAGCAAGGTTTGACATGTGCTGCAGCAGCTCGTTTTGCGAAAGCAAATTTTCCTTTTCGCGGGCAATAGCCACCAACATTTCAATTTTGTCCTTGAAATCCGTATCTTCTATAGACTTCAGATCCATCATCCTTTCCATATTAGGAAAAATTTATAAAATACTGATATTTCTCCCAATACTTTTAGTTATTTTAACCATCTGCTACGTATTTATACCCGTCAAAGGCTTATTTTCAGGCTTCGCAGCCTTTTTAGCTCCTGGGACAGGTGGCTTAATTTTTCAAAATCCCTATTTTTGTCAAGACCATCAATCTGCTGTTCTAAATAAGACACTTTAACCAGCTTTATCTGATGCTCTAATGCTGTGCGCTGGGCATCCATATTTTCATATTCTGCCACATTAGCAAACATAGCAGCTGCGGCCTGTTGATGCTCTGGATCTTCCAATGCAGTTATAATATTTGACAAATGCACTTCAACGCCTCGCAGCCTCGTGGCCACAATGGCCTCGTACAACTTCGTGTACAAGAAATCGCCCATCTCGTCAGAAATCAGCCAGCTTGTAATTGCGCCGCAAAGCCCCTCATTTTGCGCCATGCTATATAAAATATGTGACAACGCATCCGGCAAAGCCTTGTTTGGCCCCGCGCGCTTTGGTTTTTTAACTTCCACAGGGAAAACACCGTCATTAGGTGCTTGCTTGCTAATTTCTTCTTTTACAGCCGACTGGTCAATGCCATATTTCATAGAAACATCACGCACATAGGCATCTTGCTCAATTGCAGTGTTAAGCCTGCCCAAAATTTCAGTAACTTCTTTGGAAAAAGCTACTCTTTGTGCCGTCACGTCCAAATCATACTTTTTACGGATTGTGTCAATTTGATATTCCACAAAATCTTCGGAATTATTAAGACGGTCCATCAAGCTTTGCGCACCAAAATTGATAATATAATCGTCAGGGTCTTTGGCACCTGGCAAGGTGGCCACTTTCGCCGTAAGCCCCGCCGCATATAGATGCCATACGGCACGCAATGTAGCAGCTGTGCCCGCCGCATCACCATCAAACAACACAATTACCTGCTTGCAATATCGCTTTAAAATGCGGGCATGGTTTGGCGTAAAGGCCGTACCCAGCGCCGCCACCGTGTTTTTAATGCCAACCTGATGCAAAGCAATTACATCCATATAGCCTTCCACCAGCACAATAACATCACTTTTTGACAGCCGGGCATAATTCAGGCCGTAAAGTGTGCGAGACTTATCAAAAATAGGCGTCTCAGGCGAATTCATATATTTTGGCTGGCCTTCCCCCAAAATTCTGCCGCCAAAGCTTATCACCTTGCCGGAAACATCAAAAATAGGAAACATAAGGCGGTTGCGGAAGCGGTCGTAATGGCCGTTTTTGCCTTCCATGATAAGGCCCGCCCTAACAAGAAAGTTCTCGTCATAGCCCTTTTGCCCAAGCATCTGCCCAAGGCCGCCATATGCCGACACACCCAGCCCAAATTTGCGCCGCGCCGCTTGTGTTATGCGCCTTTCATCCAGATAGGCCACAGCCTCGCGCCCCTCGGCACTTTGCAAAATATCATAATAATATCGCGCCGCCAGCTTATACGCCTCAAATATCTCATTTTTTTCAACAACGCTTGTGGATGACGCATTGCCAAGAGGCGGCAAAACAAAATTTATCCTATCCGCCAAGAATTTAATAGCATCCATAAAGCCGAAATTTTCAATCTTCATTACAAAGGAAAACACATTGCCGGAAACGCCGCATCCAAAGCAATGAAACAGCTGCTTTTGCGACGAAACAGAAAAAGAGGGGGATTTTTCCCTATGAAAAGGACACAGGCCCATGTGATTTGCGCCTGCCTGTTTTAGCTGTACATATTGGGATATAACGTCGATAATATCATTGCTTTGGCGCAAATCTTCTATCACATCTTGAGAATATCCCGCCATTTCCTCACCCACCCTATAGTCTATTGCCCTTACAAAGTATATACGCCGTTTTCGCCAAAATTCCTGCAAAACAGTGAAAAAAATTTTCAACTTTCCAAGAAGTTTTCATATTATGGTGTAAAAACATGAAGAGGTGCTATCTGATGATTACCATGCGAGATTTAGATCTGGAATATATAGAGAATACAAACGACTATGACGTGCTGCGCACGCAGATTTACCAGCATTATGGGGCAACAGATATTTTAGGCACAAGCACCAAGCAAGTTGTGATGGCCTTCAATTTCCCGCCACCTTTAAAATTTACCGACGATACTTGCTATCATTGCCAGCTACACCCTCAATTATCCGATGCAGAGAGATTTTTCAAGCATATGCTTCACCCAGAAGCCAGGGCACTTTTGCCCTTTGTAGATGCCATTTTGGCCACAGAGCATAAAAACAACCCCATCTTTGCCGCAAGCACAAACCTGGACATCGACAGAGAAACCTTAGCCCAGCTTGTAAGCAAGGCACACCGCCTGGCAATATCCCATGGTGCCGCGCCATGCCAAAAAACTAGGTCCATGATAAACACATTGATACTGATAGAGCTGTTGGTGTGGCACACATAGACTCATCACCAATCTCCTTTTAAAAATCGCAATGATATCATAGTTTTACAGCAATATTTTGTTGTATATTGCCCAAAATAGTGATATAATTGTGAAACTTAAAACAGGAGGAGATGAACTATGAAAAAAACATCGCCGCTTCGCTATTCCGTCGGCATGTTTGGCGGCTCGCTGCCATATAACATGTTTACCGCTTTCATGGCCTTTTATTATGTAGTTATTTTAGGCCTGGATATGCGTATTTTTTCCTTGTCCCTTATGATATACACATTTTTGGATGTTGTGGACAGCACCATCTATGGCTTTTTGTCCGACCGCACCCGCACCCGCTTTGGGCGGCGCAAGCCCTGGCTGGTGGTTGCCACCTTGCTTTTTGCCGTAAGCTTTATGGCCTTTTTCAGTCCACCCTCGGCGCTAAGAGATGGTGCCTTTGTTGCCTACTTCATCGTTACGATGCTGCTGGTAGAATCTGGCATGGCCATGATACAGGTTAACTATAATTCCCTTTTACCCGACCTCTTCCGCAATAAAAAAGAGCGCGCAACAGCAAATTCCATGCGCCAGGCTTGGATGTTTGCCGCCACCATTTTGGGCGTGGCCCTAACACCCATGATAACAGAGGCAATAGGCTATCCTATGACAGCCCTCATCTTCGGCATAATAAGCATTTCCGTGCTTTTGTTTATGACCTTCGGCGTACACGAACCACCCGACTATATCACTGTCGAAAATCCTAAATTTTTCAAAAGCGTAAAAGAAATTTTAAACAACAAAAACTTTTGGACCGTAGCCACAGTAAACACCCTTTACAGCACCACGCCCACCCTGCTTTTGGCGGCCATACCTTTCTACATCACATATGCCCTGGGCCTGGGCGGCGTAGCCAGCAGCGTTTTGCTGGGCACCGTCTTTATCACCGCAACCGCATCTCTATTTGTCTGGATGGCCATTATAAAAAAGTTTTCCCTTTTGTCCGTTTGGCGGCTGTCCCTGGGACTTTTCACCCTAGCCCTCATCCCCTTCTATTTCGCCACGGGCCTTATTGGCGCAGTAATTGGCGGCTTTTTGGTAGGCGTTGCCATGGGCGGCGTTGTGTCCACCAATGACATCGTCGTGGCCATGCTGCTAGATGATGACAAAGAAAAATACGGCCAGCGTCGCGAAGGCTTTTACCAAAGCATCATCGGCGTAGTAAGCCGCTTAAGCGGCCTCATAAGAAGCTTCGCCTTCTTTATGGTCTTCGCCCTATATGGCTTTGTAAGCGGCGACGAGCCGGGATACAACCCAGGCGGCGCATCCAGATTTTTGCTGGTTGTAATTCCTTTGATACTTATGGCGGTAGCAACTGTTGTGTCGCTGTTTGTCAAGATTAAAGCCAAAGAGGATGTCGATATCAACACCAAGGAGGCCTAAAATGCCACGATATTTAATTATAAACGCGGATGATTTTGGGGTGTGCCCCGCAACCAATGAAGCCATAGAGAGGGTTTTTAACGAGGGCATCATCTCCAGCGCGACAATTATGACGCCTTGCCCTTCTTTTACAGATGCAGTAGAAAGGGCAAAAGCAAATCCGAAAATGCAAGTGGGGCTTCATATAACCACCACCGCGGAATATACCCGCAAATGGGGCCCCATCGCCCCCAACGTACCATCCATCGCTGATGAAAACGGTTTCATGTACCCAACCGTCGCAGAATTTGCAAAAAACGCACGGACCGAAGAAGTTGCCATTGAAATTGAAGCGCAATATCAGCTTCTTTTGCAAAATGGTGTCACGCCAACCCATGCGGATTCTCACATGGGCAGCCTATACGGCCTAAGCGGCCCATCTTTCATGAAAGAAGCTTTGGAATTTTGCGCCAAACACAAGCTGCCTTTCCGTTTCCCCGAAGAAATAGAAAGCGTCAAAAGAAATATGAAGCTTGAAGAGGTGCCGGCCCAGCTTGCAGAGGCACACTCTCAGGTGATAGCCTATGCAAAGGCCCTCGGCGTTAATCTTATAGACCATCTCATAACAAGCACCATCCCTTTCTCAGAAATTACCAGCTACGAAAAGCTGCGCACAATTTATTTTGATATTATTTCAAGCTTGCCCGAGGGCATCTGCGAAATTTATATGCACCCTGCCCTGGCGGATTCTGTTTTTGCCCAAGGCAACCACAAATGGCAAACCCGTGTGTGGGAATATCAACTGCTGATGGACGCCTCTTTCAAAAAGCATTTGGAAAGCGAAGGCGTAAGCCTGGTAAGCTACAAAACCGCCTCTTTTAACTAACTATAAAACCCCGCCCAGGCATCGCCCTCGGCGGGGTTTTAAATTTTATCGCGCCGCTATCTCATAAATCTGCCGCGCATCATCCAACGACAGCTTCTTCAAAAAGCCCAGCTGCCTTGTGCCCAAATTCATTCCTAAAATTTCCACAAGCTTGCCGATATCTTCTTTCTTTGCGCCAAGCTCTGCAAAATTTGTTGGTAAGCCAATAGATTTAAAGAAGTCCTTCGTAGCGGCAATGCCCGCAAGGGCCGTCGCCTTTTTGTCGCCATTGTGGGCGATACCCCACACATTTTCGGCAAAGCGCACAAAACGGTCCAAATTAGCTTCATGCACATATTCCATCCACGCAGGAAATATCACCGCCAAGCCCGCACCATGGGCAACATCATACAGGGCAGAAAGCTCGTGCTCCAGTAGATGCGATGCCCAATCTTCCTCGCGTCCAACGCCGCAGGTTCCGTCATGGGCAATGGTGCCCGCCCAATAGATATTTGCCCGGGCGGCATAGTTTTCGGGCTCTGCTATTGCCGTGGGCGCGTGTTTTATCGCCGTTAGCAGCACCGCCTCACACAGCCTATCAGAAATTTCCACATCGGGGGTGTTGGTGAAATACCTCTCGAAGATATGGGACATGATATCCGCCACGCCGCAAGCCGTCTGAAAAGGGGGCAGGGTGTAGCTAAGCTCTGGATTTAACAGGGAAAACTTGGGTGTAATGGCATCGCCTCGAGACCCCTTCTTCTGCACAGGCCCATCCCCCGTCACTTTGTTTATCACCGCCCCCGAAGAGCCTTCCGACCCTGCCGCCGGTATGGTAAGCACCGTTGCAACAGGCAAGGCCTTCGTAATTTCCACCTTCTTGCCGTGAAAATCCCAAAAATCGCCATCATATACCGTGCCTGCGGCAATGGCCTTGGCAGAATCTATCACACTGCCGCCGCCTACGGCCAAAACAAAGTCCACACCCTCTTTGCGGCATAGGTCTATGCCCTCATAAACCAGTGTGTCAACGGGGTTTGGCTGTACGCCACCCAGCATCACATACCCAATGCCTGCGGCATTAATGCTTTCCTCAACGCGGCTCAAAAGCCCGCTTTTCACAACGCTGCCCATGCCGTAATGCACCAGCACCTTGCTGGCACCGTATTTTTTCAGCATCTCTCCCGTCTTTGCCTCAGCATCCTTGCCAAAATAATATTCTGTCGGCCTTTTAAAAGCAAAATTTTGCATGACTTGCTCCTCTCCTCTTGCGTTTTCCTTAATTTTAGCACATTGTCTCAAATGTTGCAACAAGAAAAACTTAGTTTGACAATCGGATAACTATGTGATATGATAAATAAAAACGATTGGGAGTGTGTTATTTATGAAAGTTACTTTTATGGGCAATCCCCTTACTTTGGTAGGCGCGCAGCTTAAACAGGGCGATATGTTGGCAAATTTCACTGTTGCGAAAAACGACCTTTCGCCCCTGACGCTGGCTGACACCCAAGGCAAAACCCGCATCCTTTTGACGGTACCCTCTTTGGATACTCCCGTTTGCGACATGGAGATAAGAGAATTTAACAAGAGGGCGGCAGAGATGCCCAATGTGGCCATTTACACCATTTCAATGGACTTGCCCTTCGCCCAAGCCAGATGGTGCGGAGCCGCCGGTGTGGAAAATGTCATCACCGCGTCGGACTATAAGGACAAAGCCTTTGCCGCCGCAACAGGCGCGCTGATAGAAGAATTGGGCCTTCTTACCCGCGCGGCTTTTGTGGTGGATGCATCCGGCAAGGTTGTATATGCGGAATATCTTGACGAAATTACAGAGCAGCCGAATTATGATGCTATTTTAGCTGCGGCGAAAATTTAAATATTGCCTTGATGTTAGCGTTAGCTGGATTGCTTCGGCCTTGGGCTGTACTGGTTTTTCAACTATCGTTGGCCTCGCAATGACAGTTGGACGTTGCATTGTTACCGGAAGTCCGCGGTAGTTCAACTGTCATTGCGAGGCCAACGATAGTCGAATTATGATACAGCCCAAGGCCGAAGCAATCCAGCTAACCAGCTACTTTACGTTGCCTGTTCCGTTACAAGCCTAATGACGGTTGGACATTGCGTTGTTACCGGAAGTCCGCGGTAGTTCAACTGTCATTGCGAGGCCAACGGCAGTTTAATTATGATACAGCCCAAGGCCGAAGCAATCCAGATAACCGATGAGTATAGATTTTTGATATTGACGTAAGCTGGATTGCTTCGGCCCTCTGCTGTACTGGCCTTTCAACTATCGTTGGCCTCGCAATGACAGTTGAACTTTCGTGGACTTCCAGCAACAACACAACGTCCAACTGTCATTGCGAGGCCAACGATAGTTGAATTATAATGCAGCCCAAGGCCGAAGCAATCCAGGGACATTGCATAAAACAAAAGGCGACCATGTATGGTCGCCTTTTTACGTACGCTAATTTGTATACAGCCTATGATATGCCCCACCTTTGGCCATTAGCTCTTCATGGGTGCCAATTTCCGCGACGGTGCCTTCTTCCATAACAACGATGATGTCCGCTTCCACAACGTTTTCCAAATTGTGGGTGGTGATTAGTATCGTATGGTCGCGGCGCAGGGTTTCTATGGTTTCCATTATGTTTCTCTCGCTTTCGCCGTCCAGGGCACTTGTGGCCTCATCAAACACAAGGATGGGTGCCTTTTTCATCAGGGCCCGGGCGATGGCGATGCGCTGCTTTTGCCCGCCGGAGAGGGTGCCGCCCTTTTCCCCGCAAGGCGCGTCGTATGTACCATCCAGGGCCGTGATAAATTCGTGGGCGAAGGCGCGCTTGGCGGAAATGATAATTTCATCATCGTCCGCGCTGCCCCCGGCGCCCATGGCGATGTTTTCCTTCACGGACATGTCAAACAGCTTGCAGCTTTGGTCCACATAGGCAAAATGCTGCCGCCAGGTTTGGATATTGCTGTCACCAAATGTCATGCCCCCAAGGCTTATGGGCATACTTTCTCTTTCGTACATGCCGATGATGGCCCGCAGCAACGTAGACTTGCCGCTGCCGGATTCTCCCACAATGGCAACCATTTTGTTCTCGGGTATCTCAAGATTTACGCCTACAAGGGCATCGTTTTCAGCGTCCATGTATCTAAAGGCTAAATTGTCAATTTTCAGGGCATAGGATGTCGGCAGGATGATGTTTTTGTCAGCATCAGCTTTTGCGGGGGCATCTTTTTGCTGCCCGCCTTCCAGGATGGCAAAAACCCGTGCAGCCCCCGCTATGGGTGGCTGCAAGCCCGCATAGGCCGCGCCAATTTGCCCAAAGGCCATGGCGATGTTAAGGCATAAAAAGGGCGTAAGCATAAGCTGATGCAGATATAGCTGCCCATCCGCCACAAGCCAGCCGCCCAACACAAACACAACAACCAACATAAGCCAGCCTTGCACATTATTGTAAAGGGTTTGCCACATGGTGATGAAGGCCTGTTTAAAATCCAGGGCGCGCAGCATCTTGTTTTCCGCCTCAAAGCCTGCGGCGGCCTTATCCTGCATGTTAAAGGCCCTTATAGCGATGGCCCCTGCAAAAATATTGCTGATGGACTTTACGGATGCGGCATTTACCTCAAGCCTATCCTTGCCCACCTTTGCCAGCGGCTTTGTAAAGCGGCTTTGCACAAAAAAGCCCAAAAGCCCAACGCCAAAGGCCGCGGCACCCAGACGCCAGTCCACTGCAAGCACCACGATGGACGCAAATGTGATGGTGATGATGCAGCCCAAAAAGGCCTGAAGGGGATTTCCGTAAACCTGGGCTGCCGTGTCCGCATCGGTATTGATGGCGGCAATGCCTTCGCCGCTGTGGGTGGCAACGGCCCCTTCCAGGCTGTTGCGCACAAAGGTGCGGAAAAGCTGGCGCTTTAGGTCCCTTATGGCTCGTGTTTCGTTCATAATCATCATATATATCCCCGGTGCCATAAACAGCACAGCACCAAGAAACATCCCAAATGTAACGATGGCCCCTGTGATGGCCAGGCTGGCGTCCCCCGCTGTGATGGATGCTACCATGCTGGACATGAAAAAGGATATGATGAAGGGGCTGATGAAGCCCTGTGCGCTGTAAACAAACATGCCGAAAGAAAACGGCACAGCATAGGGGCGCATAAAACGAAACATCTTGAAGAAATATTGGCTGTCTCCTTTTTTCTTGGTGTTATTTTCCATTTCCGTTGCCCCCTTCATGCAAATTTTGGTAGACGGTGCTTGTGGCCATAAGCTCCTCGTGGCTTCCAATGGCGGACACTTTGCCCCCATCCATCAATATCACCACATCACAGGCCGCAATGGCCGCGGCCCTATGGGCCACCATTATCACCGTCTTGTCGGCTGCCGCCGCGTTAAGGCTTTCCAAGATGCCCGCCTCTGTTGCAGGGTCCAGGGCGCTTGTAGCCTCATCAAACAATATCACCGGCGCATCTTTGTAGAAGGCCCGTGCCAGGGCTATGCGCTGACGCTGGCCGCCGGATATGTTTTCAGACCCTTCCGAAAGCATCCCGTCAAATTTACCGGGAAGAGATTGGACAAAATCCCAGATACCTGCTTCGCGGCAGGCTTTTTCCAGCCGCTGCGCGTCATCCCCGCCATCAAGGGCGATATTTTCGCCGATGGACCGTGGAAACAAAAAGCTATCTTGGGGCACATAGGCAAAAATGTCCCGCAGGCTGCCTTTGGACAAGGCAGCGGCCTTTTGGCCCCCTATTTTAATTTCGCCGGATTGGGGCGTGTACAAGCCCAGCAAAAGCTTTAGCACAGTGGACTTTCCGCTGCCGCTGCCCCCCACAAAGGCCACCTTGCTGCCCGGTGCTATGGTAAAGCTTGCGCCATCCAAGGCAAGGGGCGCGTCTTCATCGCCCTCAAGATATGTAAAGGACACATTTTCAAAGGATATGCCAGCAGATTTGCTGCTATCAAATTTATCGCCGCTGTGCAGGTCTTCCACGGTTTCCGCCGTCTTTTCTTTAAAGCGTGCGGCCCCTGCGGCCCCTGTTTGCACCCAATTTAGCCTTTGGGAAAGCATCATCAGCGAAACGCCGGAATTTAAGGCCACAGCCGTTAGGGCGATAAACTGGGCAATTGTCATTGGGCCGTCTATCACGGCAAAGGCCGCCATGATGTTGATGGTAAATATAGGGGCCAAAGACACCAGCTGGCCAGACATAACCAAAGGCAAAAACGCCAGCCCATAGGCCTTCATGCTTTTCATAAAGTCCTCATATGTGTTGACATATCGCTTCTCCAGGGTATCTTCAAGGCCATAGGCGATGATGGTGGATGTGTTTTGAAGCGAATCGTTTACCACAGCGTTAAACCTCTCCTGGGCTTCCAAAAGGGCCGCCTGCTTTTTTTGTATGGGCATGGAGATGAAAATTTGCAAGGCCGCAAGGACGGGAAACATGCCGAAAAATATCAGCGTTAGGGGCACATTGATAGTTAGCATAAAGATAAACGCCGCTAACAATGACAAAACATCCGCTATCATCATCAATATGCCTTCTTCCCCTGCTACAAACTGCACAGCCCGGGGCACATCATTGGCATAAACCGACAGATTTTCACCGCTGCCGGCCTTTTCAAATTTTGAGAAAGGCACGTGAAGGAAATATCTGGTGAAATTTTCACGAAACTTGTAGCCCGCCTTGCCTTGAAAACGCCAGCGTGCCAGCGCCGATGCTGCGGCGGCAATGGCCTGCACCGCGGAAATGATGGTTAGCAGCACCAAAAACCACAAAAGGGTATCCATATCAAAATTATGGGCGGCTTCGCCCATTTCGCCTATAACAAGCTCTAAAAGCACCGCGCCCACAGCAACCACAGCGGCAATCGCCACATAAAGCAGCATAAAGCCCTGATAGCGCAGCCCATTTCTCTTCATCGTTGCAAAAAATGCCTTAATAATTCTCACGCCCTTCTAAAATCACTTTACACTATAATAATACAAAGCAATATTTAAGTCAATCAACCAGCAGTTGATTTTTTTGTTATGTTAAGCCAAGGGTTGCCTGATGGATTGCTATTAGGATGTCCGCGGCAGACCAACTGTCATTGCGAGGCCAATGGTAGTTGAGAAGCCGGTGTAGTACAGGGCCGAAGCAATCCAGCTTACGCCAACGTCAAAATTTGTACGCATCGGCTATCTGGATTGCTTCGGACTTGTACTATATCATAATTCAGCTGCCGTAGTCCTCGCAATGACGGTTGAACTGTTGTGGACATCCGGTAACAATGCAACGTCCAACTGTCATTGCGAGGCCAATGGTAGTTGAGAAGCCGGTGTAGTACAGGGCCGAAGCAATCCAGCTTACGCCAACGTCAAAATTTGTACACATCGGCTATCTGGA
>WQVI01000025.1 GCA_009781625.1 Defluviitaleaceae bacterium
CGTAATGCGCCGCGGCTGTTTAAAGCTTTGGTCAAAGGGCGCCCATTTGGCTATCTCCGGCCAAAAAGGGTCTATCATATGCATCCGCCATAACGCCTCAATGTCAGCATTAGCGCAACTTGCAGCGGCCAAATACGCTCTGGCCGCCTCAAAGGTCGAAATCACTTTTATATCCATGGCCGCAGTCTCCTTTTGAATCATTGACCTGCATCTAAATACGTGCTACAATTAAATCATGGATGAATTTTACATGAAAAGGGCGCTGGGCCTTGCCGAAGCCGCCCGCGCCATGGATGAGGTGCCCATCGGCTGCATCATCGTAGCGGATGGCAAAATTATCGGCGAAGGCCACAACCTGCGCAATAACAAGAAAAACACCCTCTATCACGCCGAAATTATTGCGATAGACCAAGCCAGCAACCATCTTGGCGACTGGCGTCTGGAAAATTGCACCATATATGTAACAATAGAGCCTTGCCCCATGTGCGCCGGGGCCATTTTGCAAGCCCGCATCCCGCGGCTGGTTTTTGGCGCGGCAAGCCCAAAGGCCGGTGCTGTGGGGTCTATAGTTAATTTGTTGGCAAATCCCGCTTTCAACCACCGGGTGGATGTTACCACTGGCGTACTGGAAGCGGAATGTTCTGCCATTGTATCCAATTTTTTTCAAAATTCACGAGCAGGACTATAAGCCGGGTTCTGTTTGGTGCCGAAAGGCACGTAATAATCATCTATCTGGGCCGCCCGTCACCGTGGCGGCTCTTGCGGTGCTACGAAGACGGGACGGGCCGCCCCTTTCGTCTTCTCCCTTGCTCCGGACGGGGTTTACATGTGCCGCCGCCGTCTCCGGCCGCGCGGTGGGCTCTTACCCCACCTTTCCACCTTTACTTGAAGCCATCAGGCCTCAAGAAGTTTATCTCTGTTGCACTTTCCTTAAGGTTGCCCTCACCGGGTGTTATCCGGCGTCCTGCCCTGCGGAGCCCGGACTTTCCTCACGCCAATTTGCATCAACGCGCAATTATCCGTCCTACTCGTAAATTTTTAATGTATAGCTGGATTGCTTCGGCCTTGCAGTATATCATAATTCAACTACCGTAGTCCTCGCAATGGCAGTTAAACTATCGTGGATTCCCGGTAGCAACACAACGTCCAACTGTCATTGCGAGGCCAACGGTAGTCGAAGAGCCAGTGTAGCACAGGGCCGAAGCAATCCAGCTTACGTCAATATCAAAATTTATACACATCGGCTATCTGGATTGCTTCGGCCTTGTACTGTATCATCATTCAACTGCCGTAGTCCTCGCAATGACAATTGAACTGCCGTGGACATCCCTATATAAAACACAACGTCCAACTGTCATTGCGAGGCCAACGGTAGCCAAAAAGCCAATACCGCCCAGGGCCGAAGCAATCCAGCTTACGTCAATATCAAAATTTATACACATCGGCCAACTGGATTGCTTCGAACTTGCACTATATCATAATTCAACTGCCGTAGTCCTCGCAATGACGGTTGAACTGTCGTGGACATCCCTATATAAAACACAACGTCCAACTGTCATTGCGAGGCCAACGGTAGCCAAAAAGCCAACACAGCCCAAGGCCGAAGCAATCCAGCCACCCAATCTTCAATAGATATTTTTATCAAATCCCTATGTCAAATATTCGCGAAAACCAATTTCCTCAAGTCGCTCGGCCTTGCTGATGACCATATCCTCAAGGTCCTGGGAATATTGCACAACCTTCTTGGCCAGTTCTGCGTCAGACACTGCCAGTATTTTCGCGGCCAGCAAGCCCGCGTTGGCGGCCCCATTGATGGCAACCGTCGCCACGGGAATGCCCGGCGGCATCTGGACGATAGACAGCATAGAGTCCCAACCGCTTAGATTGCTGGACTTCACAGGCACACCAATGACAGGCAGCCGCGTCATTGACGCAACCATGCCCGGCAAATGGGCAGAGCCGCCGGCCCCTGCAATTATAACGCCAATGCCCTTAACGGGCGCGGTTTTGGCGTATTCGTACATTCTATCGGGGGTGCGATGGGCAGAGACGATGGTTAGCTCGTAAGGCACGCCCAGTTTTTCAAGGATTTCAGCGGCATCCTTCATCACAGGCAGGTCAGAATCGCTTCCCATGATGATGGCAACTTTTGGCTTTGTCATGAAATCATCCTTTCGATATCATCTTTAGGCTGTCATGGGCCTTGCCGGCCTTTTGCACGGCATCTTCCAAACAGTCGGCAATGACAGTTATATGGCCCATTTTGCGCTTGGCCTTGGTTTCTTGCTTGCCGTAAATATGCAGCGCGGCGCCAGGGATTGCAAGCACCGCCTCGGCGCCTTGCACGAAGGCAGGGCCATCGTGGCCGGGCTCGCCTAGGATATTGCGCATAACGCTGGGCTTTATCAGGGATGTGTCGCCCAAAGGCAGGCCGCATACGGCGCGGACGTGGTTTTCAAATTGGCTGGCAACGCAGCCTTCTATGGAATAATGGCCGGAATTATGGGGCCTTGGGGCAATTTCGTTGACAAGGACTCTACCGCCTTTTTCGACAAACATTTCCACGCAAAACATCCCTACGCCGCCAAATACTTCCATCACCTTGCGGGCCACTTCCATGGCGGCATCGCTGGTGGCGGCATCAATGTCGGCTGGCACCCTGGTTTCGTACAGCACTTCCTCTCTATGCTCATTTTGCGCGACGGGATAGACGGCAACGGTGCCGTCCTTGCCGCGACAGGCCAACACAGAAATTTCCATGTCAAAATTTACAAATCTATCAATCATCAGAGGCGTCGTTTCGCCATTAAGGGCGTTGAAGGCCTCTTCGGCTTGCTGCGGGGACTTTACCAAGAAGTTGCCGCGGCCATCGTAGCCGCCCAGGCGGGCTTTCAGCATCATCGGGTATCCAAATGTTTCGCCGGCTTTGGCGATGTCCCTTGGAGCCTTAACTTCCATAAAATCAGGCGCAGCCACCCCTGCGTCCAGCAAAGCCTGCTTTTGCGTAAGCTTGTCCTGTATAACTTTAAGGCTTTGAGGCGTTGGATACACGGGTTTGCCGGTTTTTTCCACTTCAAAAAGCGCGTCAACGTTGATATGTTCTATTTCATATGTCACTATGTCAGAAATTTCCGCCAGCTTTAATATGCCGTCCCTGTCTTTAAGGCCCGCAACAATATGGTTGTCAACGAGGGTATGGGCCGGGCAATTTGGGTCCGGGTCCAGGATGGATACATAAAATCCCATTTTTTTGGCTTCCAAAATCATCATTTTGCCCAATTGTCCGCCGCCGATGATGCCAATTTTTGTTGAAAGTGCTGAAGTCATGATGTTCTCCCTTCTTGTTGCAAAATGTCGTCATATGGAAAAGCCCTTCATGGAAGGTCCGTGAAGGGCGATTGCTATTAAACCACCAAATAATTGAAAACAATATATAATAATGTTTCAGAATTCGTGAATTAAGAGCATTTACAGTGTGTTAGATGCGGGAAACGTTGGAAGCTTGAGGGCCTTTCGCGCCGTCAACAACTTCAAACTGAACTTCCTGACCTTCTTCAAGGGTTTTGTAACCATCTGTCATGATAGCTGAAAAATGAACAAAAACATCATCTTCGCCCTCTACGGAAATGAAACCAAAACCTTTTTCGGCATTAAACCATTTCACAACGCCATTTTTCATGGAAAATCCTCCTACTGTTGTAAAAAATACTTTTGGGGCCAACATTTTCGAAAGCCACGTTTTTACACGACAACATAATATCACAAAAAAAATCCCTTGTCAAGGATTTTTTGTTTTTATTGCACTATTTGGCTTACATAAAAAGGAAGTAAAGACCGCCCGCAAAGAAAACTATTGAAAGAAATATCGAAAGCGTTGGAAAAATTAATGTAAATAACATGCCTACAGCCATCGAAAAAAGCATGATACCGCCAACGCGGCGCAATTGCCCGGGCTTTAGAGGCTTTTTGCCCATATAACCACCCCTTGGCATTATATGGGATACTTGCCAAAAAAATTCATCATAAAGATTTTGTACAAACTGCTAATAATAGCCCATTTTCCACGGTTATGGTGGCAACATCTTCTAAAAATTCGTTGCTGATGCCAACTGTGCTGCCCAGATGCAGCGTTGCCGCGCGCAATGGGTATTTCAGGCCGCTGGTTGTAACGCCCGTAACCTGGGCTTCCAGGGGTATCAGAGATAAATAATCATAATTTTCTCGCGCTATTTCGACAAATTTGTCAATGACAAAAATCGAGGTGGCTGCATCCGCCAAAGACACCTTAATATCAGCTTTTGCGGCAAATATGAGGGCTTGGATATTTCCCAGAAAATGGTCAACCCTACCGCCGTATCCGCCTAAAATCAAGATTTCATCCGGAGATTTTTGCAAGGCAAATTCCATGGCCAGCTCTAAATCCGTGGCGTTTTTTTCAGCAGAATATTCTTCAAATTTCACGCCTTGGCGCACAAAATCCGCTTTAACAGCCTCGTCAAGAGAGTCTAGGTCGCCCACAATTAAATGCGGCACAATGCCCATTTTAGCCGCATGGGCTGCCCCGCCGTCGCAACATATGACAAAATTTGCGCTTTGTGCAATTTGTATAAAATCCTCAGCATTATCCATCTCGCCATTAGCAATAATGATGATTTTGTTTTCGGTTTTCTCATGGTCTCTAAAAATTCTCTTGTACTTCCTTGCAGCGGCATAGATGTTGGCGTTATCAAAGATGGCAGAGCCCACAACCACCACATTTACGCCGGATTCCAGCACGGCTTTCACATTAGTTAGGTTTATGCCGCCATCCATTTGTATGTCTAAATCATGATCCAGCACATCCGCATAATCCCGCAGTTCGCGGGCCTTCGTAAAGCTTTCTTGGATAAACTCCTGCCCGCCAAAGCCCGGATTTACAGACATTATCAAAATCATATCCACATGGGGCACAAAATCAAAAATCGTGTTAAGGGCGGTTTCCGGGCGCAAAGCCAGCCCCACCTTTTTTCCCGCCGCCTTCACCATGCCAATAATTTCCAAAACCTCGGAAGCATCAGCGCAACATTCCACATGAAAAGTGATTATGTCGGCACCTGCCTGGGCAAAGCGCGTGATAAAAGCCTTGGGATTGTCCACCATCAGATGCACATCAAAAACCAGGCTGGACTGCTTGCGAAGGGACTGTATGATGGGAAAGCCTATGGAAATATTTGGCACAAAATGTCCGTCCATTATGTCCAGATGAATATAATCCGCCCCGGCTTTGGTTATATTATCAAGCTGGGGGCCTAAGATGCTAAAATCTGCGGATAAAATGGAAGGCGCAAGCTTAATCATTCTGTCTCTCTCCCAACGCATAGTATACATATCTTTCATATCGCCCTGTATCAATATCAATGCCTACGCGCTCTTTCACGGCGCAATCGTGCTCGCTGATATGGATACAATCGACATAATAGCATTTTTCCAGATGGGGTTTAAACTCTCGGTAGCAATATTGCAGATGCTTTTTGTCTATATGGGCAATAGAAAAGGATGTGAAGCCCGGCGAATCCACAACATAGGTGCCGTCACCCACCTCCAAAAGTGCCGTATGGCGCGTGGTATGCTTGCCGCGGCCAATTTTCTCGCTAAGGCCGCCCACTTCCAGGCCAAACTGCGGAAACAGGGCGTTTAGCAGGCTGGACTTTCCAACGCCGGAAGGGCCCGCCAAAATGGACACTTTGCCTTCCATGGCGGCTCGCAGCCCGTCCAGCCCGGCATCATGCTGGGCGCTGACGTACAGCACCCGATATCCGGCCATTTCATAGGCGCGGCCCACTTCCAGATAATGCCTGTCCGCGTCCAAATCTATCTTATTGATGCACAAAATAACGTCTATGCCCTGCTTTTCGCAAACCATCAAAAAGCCATCCACAACATCCAAATTTATCTGAGGCACAATGGCGCAAACCAGCAAAACTTGGTCTATATTAGCTACTTTTGGGCGCAAAAGCTCGTTTTCGCGCGGCAGTATTTTTTGCAGATAGCCCGTGGATTTGGCGCGACCTATCACCGATATTTCGACAAAATCGCCGACAATTGGCGAAATTCCCTCCTTACGGAAGAGCCCGCGGGCTTGGCACACAAATTCGCCAAATTCTGTCATTACATAGTAATTCCCGCCGACGCCCTTAACAATGCGCCCCGTAAGCATATCCGCCATAATTAGCTAAAAACCTCAAAGCTGCGGCCCACTTCCGTACCATCAACAAACATGATAAATTCAACATTTCCTACGCCATGCACAGTTACGGAAACAGGAAAGTTTTCAGGGCCGACATCATCCGAAAATACCGTCATCAAGCTACCGTCAAGCTGGCGCATGGCCACTATAAATCTCACAGTTGCATCCGGAATAGTAGGTGGCATAAAGCCAATGGTGCGCGTGCTGCCTGTATCTGCGGGGTCTTCGTCATCCGGCTCTCCATTTTCATCACCGTTGGTTGCAGGGTATTCGTTATCTTCCGGCTCGTCGTCGCCATTATCAGGGTCTGGTGTTTCGTCTGTAGGCGGCTCGTCGTCGTCAGGGTCGTCGGCAGGGGGTTCAGGCTCGGGCTCGGGCTCGTCGTCTTCTTCAGGCTCGGGCGGGCCCGTCGAAACCCTGATATCCACATAAGAATTCGCCAAAACTTCCGTCCCAGGCGAAACACTTTGCCCGATAACGATGCCGATGCTGTAAACAAGGCTGTCCACAGGTATCACCTCGCCTATGCTAAGGCCCGCCTGCACTATCTCAACACGGGCGGCATGTTCCATCATGCCTACAAAGTCAGGCATTTCAACCATTACAAGCTCTTGCCCCAGGCTTAGCACAACGGTTATGCGCGTATCCGGCGCAACCATCTGCCCCGCAGGCGGATGCTGCGAAATTATGAAATTTTGTCCCAAAGTATCGTGAAATTGTGGCTCGTCAGGCTGGAAACGCAATGAAATTTCGTCCAGCCTCTCAAGGGCGGCATCCAGGTGCAGGCCAACGATATGGGGCACCTCTACCACCTCTGCCCCTTGAGGGCCTCTGCTTACAATAACCTGTATGGTGCTTCCCGGCTCTACATTGTCGCCGTCTTGAAATTCAGATCGTGTGATATGGCCAATTTCAATGGTGTCGTGATATTCGTCAGCATAAATTTCCAGCGTCAGGCCCAGGGCTTCCATTTCTTCGCGCACGGCTTCCACTTCCAGCCCCCAATGGTTTGGCAGGTTAACCAAATTATTGCCGCCGCCAAAGTCAAACAACCAGTTAACCAAAAGCACAAGAAGCACGATAAGCACCGCAGCGGTGCCTATGGCGCCAAACATAATTATCCTGTCCTTTTTCTTGTCGCCCGACCCGCGCTTGTTGCTTACGCCCTTTACGCGGGGCTGGGCAAAATCTCGCGGCTGTGGGGGCTTTTGCTCGAAAACTGCCGTGCGAGGGGCGGGGCGTGTATTTTCGCGATATTCTTCTTCAGAAGACTCCATCACAGCGCGCTGAATGTCATTATAAAGGGAGCTTGCGCTTTGATAACGCCTAAAGGGCTGCTTGTTGGTAAGGCGTACGATAATTTCTCGCACAACCGGCAGCACATTGGGATTTTTCTTGCGTATATTAGGGAAAGGCGCTTCCACATGAAGCATTGTTATTTCATCGGCATTGTTGCTGTCGAAAGGCAGCTCGCCCGTCATCATTTCAAACATGACAATGCCGAGAGAATATAGGTCGCTTCTGGGGTCTATGGGGTCGCTGCAAGCCACTTCCGGCGAGATATAATGCACAGAACCCATCGTGGAAAATTCATCGTCAGAAAGCTTTTTAGAATCATGAGATTTTGCGATGCCAAAATCCGCAACTTTAACAACGCCATTGGGCATACACAAGATGTTTTGCGGCTTGATATCCCTATGGATGATGCCGTTTTCATGGGCATTTACAAGGGCCGCCGCAATTTGGCTGGCCACGCCCAGCATTGTTTCGTTGCTAAAGGGCGCCTTCTCGGAAATAAGGTCTTTCAGCGTCTTGCCGTGGATATATTCCATTACAATATAATGGATGTCGTCTTCGTTGCCGACATCATACACATTTACAATATTTGGGTGGTTAAGGCTTGCGATAGCCCTTGCCTCGCGGTCGAAGCGGTCAACAAAGCTAACGTCGGTGATATATTCTTCGCGAAGAACTTTTACAGTGACGCTGCGATGTAATTTATTGTCAATAGCGCGATAAACATGGGACATACCCCCCGCGCCAATAAGCTCTACAATTTCGTATCTTGAGGCAACTATCGTGCCAATCTTCAATATCATTTGTTCACCCACCCCATTACAATTACAGATATATTGTCATCGCCGCCGGCTTCGTTGGCCTTGGCTATTAAACATTCAACTTTTTCGGACATCTGGGTATCAGACATCATAACGGCATAAATTTCAGCATCGCCAACCATATTTGTCAGCCCATCAGAACACAAAAGTACATGCTTCACGTCATCCAAAGGAAAATAGCCTTTGTCAACATTAACATGGGCATCCGTGCCTACGGCGCGGGTTATGACGTTTTTTTCAGGATGATGCAAGGCCTCTTCCCGGGTTATAATGCCTTTTTCTGTCATTTCCGCCACAAGGGAATGGTCCCGGGTTATTTGCATAATGTGGCTTTCAGCAATAATATAAATGCGGCTGTCGCCCACATGGGCGTAATACAAATTGTCCGCGTCTGTTGTGACAGCGGAAAATGTGGTTCCCATACCTAAAAGCGAGGGATTCCCCTGTGCTTCTGCATGTACTTGAGAATTGGCGTGAAGTAAAGCATCCGCCAGAAAATCTTCAATATATACAAATTCTGTATTGTCGTTAAAATAATCACAAAAAGCGGCGATGGCCTTTCCGCTGGCAACATCCCCCGCATTATGGCCGCCCATGCCGTCAGCCACCACAAAAAGGTTGGATAGCGGCCCGGGCCCTGTGTCGTTTATAAAAATTGCATCTTCGTTATTGGCACGCACTTTTCCAACAACGCTTTTCCCAAAACCAAGCATGGCATAACCCCATTTGCTCTTTTATTGTCTATATTCATTTCTCAGTTGCCCGCAAGCGGCGGAAATATCCCCGCCCATCTCGCGGCGCATGGTGACATCAACGCCATTTTTTTCCAAAATTTCAGCAAAGCGTGCCATCACAGCTGCATTGCTCCTATTATATCCTTTTTCTGGAACTTTATTTGCGCCGATAAGGTTTACATGACATTTTATGCCCTCAAGCCGCCTTGCAAGCTCCTTGGCGTTGCCTTCACTGTCATTTACGCCGTCAATCATAATATATTCAAAACTAATGCGGCGTTTTGCGTCGGCATAAGCCCTGCAAGCCGCCAAAAGGGCGTCAATATCATATTTTCGGGCGATGGGCATAAGCTTGCGCCTTATTTGGTCGTTTGGGGCATTTAAAGAAACTGCCAGTGTTATCTGCAAATTTTCCTTTGCTAAATCGTAAATTCTGGGCACTATGCCGCAGGTGGACATTGTTATATGCCGCGCGCCCACATTTGCGCCTTTTTCATCGCTGATAAGGCTGATAAACCTCATTACATTGTCATAATTATCCAGGGGCTCTCCACTGCCCATAATCACGATATTTCCTACGCGCTGGCCAATATCGCGGCACACAGCATAATATTGCGCGGCAATTTCCCCCGCTGTCAAATTTCTATCAAGGCCGGTTAGGCCCGAGGCGCAAAAATCGCAACCCATGCGGCAGCCTGCCTGAGAGGACACACAAACACTGAAACCATGCCTATATTTCATCAGCACAGTTTCAATATATAGCTCTTTGCTGTCTATTATACCATTATTTTGTAAGTTAAACAAGTATTTTCTTGTAGCATTGTCAGAAGACTTTTGCAGGCGCACACATTCCATGGGCGAAATGCCGGAAATTTGGGCTAATTTGGCGCGCAAAGCCGCCGGCAAATTTGTCATTTCATCATATCCGGTAGCAAATTTCTCGTGCAGCCAGCCAAATATCTGCCCCGCCCTATAAGGCTTTTCGCCTATTTCATGCATAAGCTGCGTAATTTCGGCAAGGCTTGCGCTGCGCATATCAAAATTATTCATATGTTTGCTCTCTTTCAAAAATGGCGATAAAAAAACCGTCGGTATCAAAATATTGGGGCAAAACTTGTACATAGCCGTCGCGGGCTGTTGCAAATTCAGGAATATCAGGCACATTTGCGCTAAAATCTACGGGTTTGAAAGGGAAGCTATTCAAAAACCATCTCATGTTGTCTATGTTTTCTTTGCTACTAATTGTACAGGTGCTGTACAGCAGCTTGCCGCCCGGCTTTACATATTGCCAGGCGCTTTCCAAGATGCGCCGCTGCAAATCAACAAGACCGCCAATGCTTTGCTGCTCTTTAAACAGCTTCACGTCAGGCCTGCGGCACAATGTGCCAAGGCCGCTGCATGGCGCGTCAATAATCACAAGGTCAGCGGAATTGCGCAATCCCTCGTCAATAACTGTCGCATCCCATTTTTCCACCGAAATGCCGCTAAGGCCCAGTCTTTCTGCGCCTTCTTTAAGCATATTCAATTTGAAATCATGTATGTCCCGGGATGTAATTTTCGCGCCGGGGGCCAAATATGCCGCCATAAAGGATTTTCCGCCGGGGGCCGCGCAAACGTCGATAATGCGCGTGTTTTCGGCGGGTGCTGCGGCTTGTATGGCCAGCATCGCCGCTTGGTCCATCACATGATAATACCCCTTTTGAAACGAGGGCAAGGCCGCCATATCCGAGGTTTTGGACACGGCAAGGGCATTTTTGGCAAGGTTTCCGGGTGTAGCGGAAACGCCCTCTTCCGCCAGCACCTCTATCAGTTCGTCAGTAGAAATTCTGTTTGTATTAACGCACAGCGTCACATCAGGCGGCTTACACACGCTTTCCAGCAAGGCTTCAGCCGCATCCCTTCCAAGTTCATCAACGAAATGCTCAACAATCCATCGGCTGCAAGAATACTTTACGTGCAGAAAATCCGGCAAGGCAAAGCCATCCAAATTTCTTGCAATATTGCGCAAAACGCCGTTTACAAAGCCAGATAGCCGTGCAAAGCCCATCTTCTTGGCCAAATTTACAGCCTCGCTGCAAATTGCAAATGTCGGCACTTTGTCCATAAATTTCATCTGATATACGGAAATTCTTAGGATATTTGCAATGGACGGCTTCATCTTAGCCACTGGCGTATATGAAAAACTACCAATGATATAGTCAATTTGCATAAGGTTTCTTATGCATCCTGACATAATTTCTGTTACAAAAGCCTTTTGCGTGCGGTTAAAATGCCCGCAACGCGCCAAAATACGCCGCATAGCCACATTTGAATAAGATTTCTTCTCGAAAACTTCAACAAGGCCTCTTACGGCAACTTCCCGCTCACATTGCATCTTTGGCACCTCTTTCCCCTTTCAAGCATTATAGTCCAAAATAATCCAAAAGTCAATTGTTGCTTTACCCGCAAAAATGTGGTAATATAGAAAGATTAGATGACATTTAGTAGGAGGGATTTGCGTGATACGAAGCATGACAGGCTATGGCAAAGGCGAGCTTGCGGCCGAAAACCGCAGCTTCACCGTAGAAATGCGCGCCGTAAATAATAAGTTTTGCGAATTTCATATACGTATGCCCCGGATTTTTAATCCGCTGGAAGACAGGCTGCGCAAATTGCTTTCCACCCGGGTTTTCCGCGGAAGGGTTGATATTTCCGTTAGTTATCGCACCCATTCCGCCCAGGATGCCAAAATTACTTATAATGAAGCTTTGGCCGAAAATTATCACGCCGTGCTGACGGCAATATCCCGCAAATTTAATTTAAGAGGCCATGATGGCGATATTTTGGGCCTTGTGGCCAAATTTCCCGATGTGGTGGAATTTGAAAAGGATTTAGGGGACGATGCCCTGGAAAGCCTTTGGACAGACCTTGAAGCCGCCGCCAACATTGCCATTGACGGCTTTCTGGCCATGCGCGAGGCCGAAGGGACGGCCCTTGAGGCCAGCATCCGCGAAAAGGGGCAAAATATCGGGCAGCTGCTGTCCATCGTCGAAACCAAAGCCCCCGATGTTGTGGCCGGCTATCGCGAAAAGCTGAGAAAACGCATGGAAGACGCATTATCCGGCATTGCCGTTGATGAATATAGATTTTTAAACGAGATTGCGCATTTCGCCGACAAGGCGGCCATTGACGAAGAAATTACCCGCCTGCACAGCCATTTGGCGCAGCTTTCCCATATCCTGGATGAAGGCGGCACCGTGGGCCGCAAGCTGGACTTTTTGGCCCAAGAAATGGCCAGAGAGGCCAACACCATCGGCGCGAAGGCCAATTTTGCCGACATCTCCAAGGTTGTGATAGAGCTAAAAGGCGAAATTGAAAAGATTCGAGAGCAGGTGCAGAATATTGAATGATGAAACCACCAGTATTAAATTTATCAATATAGGCTATGGTAATATGGTAGCGGCTGACAAAATTATCGCCGTCATCAACCCCGAGGCGGCACCCATAAAGCGCATGATGCAAGAAGCAAAGGCCGATGGCCGCGTTGTGGACGCAACCCAGGGCCGCAAAACCCGCGCCGTAATTTTTACAAGCGCAAGCTATATCATACTTTCATCTCTACAACCGGAGACCATTGCACAGAGGGCCAATTAAATGACACTTACGGTTTATTTTTCCGGCACGGGAAACACGGCCCATGTGGCTAGGCTGTTCGCAGACAAGATGCAAGGCAAATGCCTTTCAATTGAGGATGAAGCCGACTTTGCCGCCGAAATTGCTGCCCACGACACCATTGCCTTTTGCTATCCAATTTATGGCTCGCGGGTGCCCCTTATTATGCGGGAATTTGCCGCGGCTCATGCGGACACATTGCAAGGCAAAAAGCTGATTATCTTAGTGACACAGCTAATTTTCTCAGGCGATGGCGCACGGGTTTTCACAGACCTTTTCCCCAAAGACCATTTTGATGTAATTTACGCAGAGCATTTCAAAATGCCCAACAATGTCTGCAATTTTGCGCTGCTTCGCAAAACCAGCGAAAAAAGTACTTTTAGATGCATGAAGATGGCCGAGAGTAAAACAGAGCGTATCTGTAAAGATATAAATAATGGTATCATCAAGCGACGTGGATTTTCGCCAGTTGCCAAACTTTTGGGCAAGGCCCAGGGCATACCTTGGCAAGGGGATAGCGCAAATCCCGCAGCAATTAAGGGCACTATGGAAGCTAAGGCAAAAAGCAGCGTGAAAATTGATGACGACTGCACGGTTTGCGGCCTTTGCGCCACAGTCTGTCCCATGAAAAACCTGGAAATAGCCGATGGTAAGGTTTTACATAAAAGCAACTGCACGATGTGTTACCGTTGCATAAACCTCTGCCCTCACAAGGCAATTACCGTATTTTTTCATAAAAAACCCAAATGGCAATACAAGGGACTATACTAAGGATGGTGTGGCAATAATGCAGGAAGGAATGCTGCTTATCATTTCGGGGCCTTCGGGCTCCGGCAAAGGCACGGTTACGAAAAGACTGCATCCCGGCGAGGGTTACGCCCTTTCCATATCAATGACAACAAGGGAAAAGCGGCCGGGCGAAATACATGGTGTGGACTATGTTTTCTGCACTAAAGATGAATTTCGGGAAGTGCGTGATGCTGACGGCTTGTTGGAGCACGCTACTTTCAGTGGCAATTATTATGGCACGCCTGCGTCATATGTAAACCAGCAAATCCGCCAGGGTTACACAGTGGTGCTGGAAATTGACGTTGTGGGCGCATTGCAGGTTAAGGCAAAACGCCCCGATGCCGTCCTAATTTTCCTTATGCCGCCCACTTTTTCAGAGCTTCGCCACCGCCTTGAAACCCGAGGCACCGAAGATGAAGACGAAATTGACAGACGCTTTAGGCGCGCCACAGATGAAGTTGCAGAGCTTCCAAAATATGACTATCTTGTGATAAATGACGATATAGACAACGCCGTGCGCGATATCAACCTCATCGTAACGGCGGAAAAGCTAAAGCCGGGCCGAAGTGACGAGAAGATTAGTCATTTCCATGATAATTACAACGGAGCGTGATGATGTGAGGCTTGTTTTCCCGACAATAGCGCATAAACAGGCCGCGCTGGACTATCGCCAAGAACATTTCGACGATGGCGTGACGGCAATAGACGGCGACGGCGGACTTGATGACGCAAACACCTATGAGGACTGGCTTGTGCGCATAAATGACGACCTAACCCGCGACGACGGCCGCCTCGTCCCCGCCACCGTTTATTTTGCGGTTGTTGACGGCGAAATTGTGGGTATGTTGCAAATTCGCCACAAACTAAACGCCCATCTGATGCAAAACGGCGGCCATATTGGCTATGGCGTGCGGCCTAGCAGGCGGCGGCGCGGCTACGCCACAAAGATGCTTGCCCTGGCCTTGGATAAAGCCCACGAGCTGGGCATCGACAAGGCCCTTATCACCTGCGACAAAGCCAACACAGCCTCTGCCAAAACAATTTTAAGCAACGGCGGCGTTTTGGAAAACGAAGTTGCCGAAGAAAATGGAAATATTGTCCAACGTTACTGGATTTCATTATAATCGACCTAAAAGGAGATCTGATATGTTAAACCCATCTTATTCAAACCTGATGAAAATTCTAAATGAAGACACAAACGCCGACCAAAGGGTGACAAGCCGCTATTCTATCGTCATTGCTGCCGCCAAAAGGGCGCGCCAAATTGTGGGCGGTGCCGAATACGAAGAGATTTACACAAAAACCGACAAGGCAGTGTCCATCGCTGTAAACGAGATTCAGCGCGGCATTATCAAGGTTGTGCCCGGTGCCGTCGAAGATGTAAGCCCACCCCATAGCGAACATGTGCTGCAAAACCTGCCCACCGTCATTGATGACAGCTTTGTTTCTGAGGACATAGGCGGAAGCTGGGATGCAGTGGAAGAGGCCGAAAACCATGATGATGACTGGGAAGAAGCCGATGAGGACGACGATGAAGAGGGCGATGAAGATGAGGACGACGAGGATTAAATGAAAAAAATTGCTATGGTGATTATCGCTTCCACAGCCAAAGATTTGGACAAACCCTTTTATTACGCTATTGGTGAGGATTTGCTGGACAAGGTAGCCCGTGGCAGCCGCGTGCTGGTACCTTTTGGAAAGTCTCGCCAGATGGAAGGCTATGTGGTAGATTTTGCCGACAGCATAAGCTTTGATGAGGGCAAGCTAAAGGAAATTTCCGATGTTTTGGAAGCCTTTCCCATTTTTTCCGCTGTGATGCTGGATTTGGCCCATTGGATGGCCGAAAAATATTCCGCACCCCTGTCCGTTTGCTTGAAAACCATCATGCCCGCGGGCATTGGCATGAAAAACGATTATATAGCGGAAATTTTGGGCCCTGCTGCTGGCCTGCGCGGCAAGCAAAAGCAAATTTTTGACTATATCAGCTCGCACGGTAAGGTTACAGAGCGGGAGCTTGCAGAAAATTTTGGAAGCACCACCCGCGCAAATCTTAACGCACTGACGGACAAACAGGCCATAACTTTGCAGCATATTTATGACGCAAAGGACTATACAGTGCGCATAAACACAGCCTTTGTGAATGATGACCTTGATAATTTTGATGAACTGGCGGAAGCCGTCTTTGAAAAAGGCGACAAACAGGCCACCGTGCTGGAGATGTTGATGGATGCAAAGTCCGTGCCAGTGGCGGATTTGCAGCTGCGTCTGGGCATTTCGCCCTCGCCCATAAAGTCCCTGGAAAAAAAAGGTTTGATATATCTTGATAAAATAGAAATACGCAGGGAAGTCCTTACTGACGCTGTTCCTGACGATTTGCCAAAATTTACACTGACTGATGAACAGCAGACCGCAATTGCCGCGATAAGGGCATCCCTAGCCGAAGAAAAGCCCCAGCCAACGCTGATACGCGGCGTTACAGGCAGCGGTAAAACCGAAATTTACATGCAAATTATCGAAGACGTCATCGCCGCGGGGAAACAGGCCATTATGCTGGTGCCAGAAATTTCCTTGACGCCCCAGGTTATAGATACCTTCGTTTCGCGCTTTGGCCGCGCCGTGACAGCCACCCACAGCCGCATGTCCCTGGGTGAAAGATACGACCAATGGAAGCGCGCCCGGGATGGCGATGTGAAGGTGATAATCGGGCCGCGTTCCGCCATTTTTACGCCTTTTAGCCATCTTGGCGCAATTATCATTGATGAAGAGCATGAAAACACATATAAATCCGAAACCGCGCCAAAATATAATACGAAGGCCGTGGCTTTGAAACTGTCAGAATTAACCGGCTGCGCCGTGGTTATGGGGTCTGCAACCCCCGATATTTCGACGTTTTACAGGGCGCAGCAAGGCGAGATGCGCCTTATCACCCTGAAAAACCGCGTAAACAACCGCTTTGCGGACATTGAGGTTGTGGACATGTGCAAAGAGCTGGCCGAGGGTAACAAAACCATGTTTTCCACGGACCTCTACGCCGCCATAGCCGAAAATTTGGCCGCGGGCCAGCAAAGCATCCTGTTTTTAAACCGTCGTGGCCATTCCACTTTTGTTTCTTGCAGAAGCTGCGGCCATGTGATGGGCTGTACCAATTGTAATGTAAATTACACCTACCATTTGTATAATCAGCGGTTGCTGTGTCACTATTGCGGCACATCGGCCAAATCGCCTCAAAACTGTCCCACATGCGGGTCTGTTTACATCAAGCATTTTGGCGTTGGCACCCAAAAGGTGGAAGAGCATCTAGCCCAGGAATTTCCAAACGCCCGGGTTTTGCGTATGGATTTGGACACAACCACCGCCAAAAACAGCCATTCCCGTATTATACGCGCCTTTGCGGCCAAAGAGGCGGACATCCTCGTGGGCACGCAAATGATAGCAAAAGGCCTTAATTTCCCGGGCGTTAGCCTTGTTGGCATCATCGCAGCGGATATGGCCCTTAATAATGGTGACTATCGGGCGGCGGAGACGGCATATCAGCTTATCACCCAGGTTTCGGGCCGCGCAGGCCGCGGAAGCGACCCCGGACGCGTCATCATCCAAACTTATAATCCCGACCATTACAGCATAAAATACGCCCAGGCCGGCGATTATGAGGCCTTTTACGCCCATGAAATTGAGGTGCGCCGCCAAATGAACTACCCGCCTTTTTCCCATATCTTCATGTTATTATTTACGGGCGAGGACGAAAGGCGCATTGTGCAAGCCTTGCACCGCTTGGCGGATATTATGAGGCAGGCAAACCGCAAGGGCTTATGCGAAATGTTAGGTCCTGCGCCGGCAATAATTTCCAAAATAAGGTCGAGATATAGGTGGAAAATTTTAGTGAAATGTGAGGACGAGGAAATTATCAAGAAATTTGTATTTTACTGTCTTGATAAACTGCGGAAAATAGAGGATTTAGAGGGCATTAACATAAATTTAACCCTCGACCCCATTTACATAAGCTAGGAGGAAAAATATGGCATTGCGCGCATTACGTACTATCGGAGATGAAATACTACATAAAGTATCAAAGCCTGTGGTAGCATTTGATGACAAGCTGCATCAATTGCTGGATGATATGCTGGAAACCATGTATCACGAAAAAGGCTGCGGCCTTGCTGCCGTGCAAATAGGCGTTTTACGGCGCATTTTGGTCATTGATACCGGCGAAGAAGAAAGTGTACCCATAGAATTTATTAACCCCGAAGTTGTAAGCAACGAAGGCGACCAAGAGGGCTGGGAAGGATGCCTGTCCATCCCCGGGCAAACCGGCCTGGTGGAGCGTCCTATGACAACTGTAGTTAAGGCCACAAACCGCCATGGCGAGGCCTTTGAGATGCGTTGCGAAGGCCGCTTGGCCGTTATTTTTAACCACGAATTTGACCATCTAAACGGTGTGTTGTATACGGAAAAAGCAACGGAAATACAAGAGAACGAAAGCGATGATGACGAGGATTAGCATATGAAAATTGTTTTTATGGGCACGCCGGACTTTGCGCTGGCCTGTTTAAAGGCCTTGGATGAGAGTCCGCATGATATCGTCGCCGTGGTAACGCAGCCTGACAGGCCCGCTTCCCGGGGCATGAAACTTATGCAACCACCTGTTAAGGATTACGCTTTACAAAAAGATATCCCTGTGTTGCAGCCTGAAAAAATTAAGACTACGGACAGCATGATCCAGCTTGCGGCCCTTGGCGCGGACATCTTTGTTGTGGCCGCCTATGGCCAAATCCTTTCGCAAAAGCTGCTTGATATGCCCAAATTTGGTGCTATCAACGTCCATGCGTCCCTTTTGCCCAAATATCGCGGCGCATCGCCCATACAGCAGGCAATTGCTGATGGTGAGACAGTCACGGGTATTACGATAATGCAGATGGACAAGGGCATGGACACCGGTGATTTGATTTTGAAACACACAGTACCAATTGATAATAATGACACCGGCGGCATATTGCATGACAAGCTTTGCAAAACTGCACCAGCCGCCCTTCTTGAGGCCTTACGGCTTATAGAGGATGGCAAGGCAGTCCGCGAACCGCAAAGCAACGCGCTGGCCACCCACGCAACCCTGATAACAAAGCAAATGGCCCATCTGGATTGGCACAAGTCTCCCGTAGATATCGTAAACCTCATACGCGCCTACAATCCCTTTCCCGGCGCCTTTGCAAGGCTTGGCGACGTTCAAATCAAAATTTGGCAAGCGAAAGTTGCGGAAGACAGCGGCGGTGCCCCCGGAGAAATTATACGCGTCTGCCAAAAAGAAGGCATTTTTGTGGCCGCGGTGGGCGGTGCGGTCAATATAACAGAGCTTACTCCATCGGGCGGCAAAAAAATGCGCGCAGAAGTTTTTATCAGAGGACGCACAATTACAGTAGGCACATTTTTAACATAGGGGGGTGTTGCTATGATACATACTTTCAGTTTTATTATTGACGAAACAGACTATCTGGAATTTGCCAAATTTCATCACGGCAATTCTCGCGATTCTCGTAAGCGTATGCTTTTTGCGAAGCTGGTTGTCCCGGCCGTGTTTATCATTTGGATTGCCTTTCAATTTGCCACTAATCGAGACCCAGCCGCAATAGCTGCTATTGGTATTGTTTTCGCCATCTTTTCAATTGTGTGGATTTTCTTCCTTAGCAAGCATCTGCTTTTGATGTCGATGAAATCCAGCCTAAAGAACATGAAGAAGGACGGCGGCGAGCCTTTTGCCAGAAATATCCGTCTGGAGATGGACGAAGAAAGTATCTACCAATATACGGAAAAGTCAGAAACAAAGGTGAAGTATTCTCAAATTGAAAAAATTGTCCAAGGGCAACATGCAATATATGTGTATACCAGCGCGCTTCAGGCATTTATAATTCCTTTCAGAATCTTTGAATCCGAGACTCGGCGCAGTGCATTTTTGGATTTTCTTAGAAACAAGCAGACCACCTAGCAAATTTTACGTATATTAGTTGAGGGTAACTATGCCATAATAAGAATGGAGGGATATATATGTTTTTTTCGATGTACGGCCTATTTATGTTGATACCGGCGATGTTGCTTGCCTTTTACGCCCAGGCCAAGGTGACGCGAAATCTTTCGCGCTTTTCACAAGTGCCGACGAGAAAGGGCATGAGGGGCGCGGACGTGGCGGCGGCTATTTTATATGACCATGGTATAAGAGATGTTGAAATAGAGCGGCTGGAAGCCAACGCAGGGGACCATTACGACCCCGGCAAGAAAAAAATACGTCTTTCGGCCCATGTGCATGACGCAAGCTCTGTTACGGCGGTGGCGGTGGCGGCCCATGAGGTGGGCCGCGCCATACAGCATAACGAATCTTATTCGCCGCTTATAGTGCGCGGTGCCGTTTTCCCCATCGTGCGCCTTGCTTCGGGTGCGGCCATTCCGCTGATATTTATCGGCCTTTTCTTAGGCATAGGCGGCGACTTTGCGCCCATCTTGGTTGATGTGGGTATCATTTTCTTTGCCGTTACGGTTGCTTTCCATATCATCACCCTGCCTGTGGAATTTAACGCCTCCAGGCGCGCCCGCGAGGTGCTGGAAGCCGGCCGTTTTCTTTCCGATGACGAGCTTGACGGTGCCAGAAAAGTACTTAGTGCGGCAGCACTTACCTATGTGGCGGCGGCAACCATGGCCATTATGCAGCTTTTACGCTTTTTGCTGATACGCGGACGAAATTAATTGCTATAACATATGTAAGCAAATACAAAACCTTAAACCACGGAATGCACGGAAGGACACGGAAGGGCTCCTAACAATGGTTTTTTCCGTGTCTTTCCGTGCATTCCGTGGTTAATAAAAAAACGTCAAGGCTTGATATATTGCATGTCTTGGACTTTATCTACAGCCTGAACAATCCCGCTTACAACTGTCAAGCGGGATTGTTATATTTATACTCAAATAACCACAAAACAATAACAAAAAACTTGCCTTTTTGCCAAACTGCTTCATCATTTGTTCCTAGCGTGCCTAAAGGCACGCGTCGTCACAAATGATTTTGCATTTTGACAAAAATTCTGCGTTTTATTGTTACTGTTTTGCAGTTATTTGAGTATATCAATTTCATTTTCCAAATGCTTTACGCGCTCTTTCAAAAGCCGTATCTCAAAGTTAAGGGAGTGTTCGTGGTGTATATCCCGGCCGCGCTCGCCTACTACGGTGCTGCTGGGTGGCACATCCCGCAGGGCCACCGTGCCCGCGCCTATTTTAGAATTATGGCCGATTGTGATGGGGCCAAGCACAGCCGAGCCCGCGCCTATCACCACATTATTGCCTATGGTTGGGTGCCGCTTGCCAACATCCTTGCCGGTGCCGCCCAGGGTAACGCCTTGATAGATAACCACATTGTCCCCTATTTCGCATGTCTCGCCTATTACGACGCCTGCACCGTGGTCTATAAAAACGCCTTGGCCGATGATTGCACCGGGGTGAATTTCTATGCCCGTCAGAAAGCGCGAGACCTGCGAAACCAGCCGCGACAGCAGAAAAAGGCGGTGGCTGTACATCCAATGGGCCACGCGATGAAAGATGATGGCCCAAATGCCTTGATATAAAATTAGCTCTAGGTTAGAGCGTATCGCGGGGTCGTGTTCTCTAATTACCCGCGCCAGATATCTAATTCCCATTAAGCATCGCCCCACAAAAATAATTTGTTGTAATATTACTTAAAAACAACGAGGCCGCGCGCGGATACAGACACGCACCAAGTATGTGTTCGCGCGCGAGCTGAGGCGATTTTTAAGTTATATTACAATAGTTGACAGATAACGCTCGCTGGTATCGGGGATTATGGTCACAATGGTTTTGTCCGCATTTTCCGGCCGCTTCGCCAGCTGCAACGCCGCCCAGGCCGCCGCCCCCGAAGAAATACCCGCCATAAGTCCCTCTGTTTTGGCCAGCTGCTTGCCGGTTTCAATGGCGTCATCATCGGAAACGGGGATAATTTCGTCGTAAATCTCCGTGTCCAAAATATCGGGCACAAAACCCGGGCCAATGCCCTGAATTCTGTGGGGCGCCGCGCGGCCCTGTGAAAGCATGGGCGACGCGGCAGGCTCTACCACAACAATGCGAATGTCTGTCCTCATACTTTTAAGATATGCACCAACGCCGGTGATGGTTCCGCCTGTGCCGGCCCCCGCCACGAAAATATCAATGTTGCCGCCGGTGTCCGCCCAAATTTCGGGGCCGGTGGTTTTTTTATGCATCTCGGGGTTGGCAGGATTTGTAAATTGTCCCGGAATAAAGGCGTGGGGCGTGGTGGCCGCTATTTCTTCGGCCTTAGCAACGGCACCCTTCATGCTTAGCGCACCCTCCGTCAACACAACCTCCGCGCCGAGGAATTTTAGAAGATTGCGCCTCTCGATGCTCATGGTTTCGGGCATGGTGAGGATGCAGCGATAGCC
>WQVI01000026.1 GCA_009781625.1 Defluviitaleaceae bacterium
AACCCCTTCCGCTACGCAGGAGAATACTGGGACTGGGAGACCCAGACCTACTACCTAAGAGCAAGACACTTTAACCCAAGGACAGGACGCTTTACCCAGCCAGATCCTTTCTGGAATATAAGTAATATGACGAGTAATACTGCTGCTGTTTTGCAGAGTGGAAACCTCTTTGTGTACACGATGCATAATCCGGTTAGGTTTATAGACCCTACGGGCCTATTTTCATACGAATATGAGGGCACGGGTAATTGCCCAATCTTTACGGGGCAGTCAAGCGCAACAATAGGAATTACCAACGGACATTCTTCAATTTCATGGTCATTCTCAGGCGGTGATGTGTACAAGGACATCAGCACTATTAATGCGCCTGTGCCACCAGGGGCGTCGTGGGATATTTGTTGGGGGACGACGGATATACCGATAGGCTCTGGGCCTCTAGATCTAACATCGTTGTTATTTCCAACTTTGGAGATAGCTGTACATGTTTGGGCTATTGTGCATCATCCGCATTCGGAAGGCGGAGAATGGGTTGCGTGGATTACGCGGGATACAGCGGGGAGGTATGGTTTTAGTGAGCCAAATTGGGCTTTGGGTAACATGGTTCCTGTACCGCCTTGGGATAGTGATGCCATGTATCCTTTAGTACGTGTCGCGTTAATCCACACCCACCCTACTCCAGGGGGTTCTGGACATTTTTCTGTTGTTGATGCAAATGCAGCACGAGCTAATGAAATGCCTAACTTTCTAGTTACGCCATATGGAAATGTTAACAGAATATATCCGGGGTTTAGGATTCTATATGGAGAGACTAGTGGTAGAGTGGATGAGAATCATGAGCATTGGGATATGGTTAGCCGTGTCATAACAGACATCTTTAGAGGACAAAGAAGATAATGAAGGAGGACTTAATAATGAAAATTGGAGCATCTTTAGGTATTTTTACCTTGGCTTTGGCTTTGGCTATTCCAATACCAACAGTACTTTGCGAATCCTTAGCTATTACCGAAACGGAAGCCCGCGATAATGATGTTAGGGGCTGGATGTCCGTTTCTGCAGGAGCTGTAACGAGCTTTGCCATACATTCGGATAGTAGCTTGTGGGGTTGGGGCAGCAATAGTTTTGGAGAACTTGGAGATGGCACCAGTATAAACCGATATGCACCTGTTAAGATAATGGATGATGTGATTTCGGTTTCAGCCAGTAGTGGTAGCACAATAGTAGTCACATCCGATAATAGTTTATGGTCTTGTGGTGGCGGCCCACTCGACGCAAGAAGGCACACACCTGTCAAGATAATGGAAGAAGTGGCCTTTATTTCGCTTGATTTTGGTAATGCAGCGACTATCAAAACCGATGGTAGCCTATGGCATCCTTCTGGCTCAGAACAAATAGTTCAAAATGCAATTTATGTTTCAGTTGGCCTACATCACACCTTAGCACTCAAGACCGATGGTAGCCTATGGGCATGGGGCGGCAATACTTGGGGCCAACTTGGTGATGGTGCAACCGAAAGCAGGGATAGGCACAACCCATTTAAAGTAATGGAAGATGTAGTAGCCATTTCTGCCGGCACACTCCACTCTATGGCAATCACATCCGACGGCACCCTATGGGCATGGGGAGATAATTGGTATGGCCAGCTAGGCGATGGTACCCTTGACAACAGATACACCCCCATCAAGATAATGGATGATGTCGCTTTTGTTTCAGCTGGTCATACTCATACAATGGCGATTAGATATGATGGTAGCTTGTGGGGATGGGGCGGCAACCATCTTGGACAACTAGGTGACGGCACTACTGAGTGCAGACATATCCCTATCAAGATAATGGAAGATGTGGCCGCCGTTTCAGCAAGTAGCTATTTTGCAGTTATAGGCCCCCCTCTATCTCACACCCTAGCAATAAAAACCGACGGCACCCTATGGGCTTGGGGTGATAACACTTTCGGCCAACTAGGCGACGGCACCACTGAAAGCCGCCTCTATCCTGTGCAGATACATGATGGCGTGCTTGTCCCATAGGCTAATAAAAGGGGATGGTTAACAATGAAAACAGGATCATTACTAGGCATTTTTACCTTAGTTTTGGCTTTAGCTATACCAATACCAACTGTACTCTGTGAGTCTTTGACTATAGCGGAATCAGAAGCCTGCGAAAATGTTAGGGGCTGGGTGTCTGTCTCGGCAGGGCCTGTAACAAGCTTTGCCATACATTCGGATGGTAGCTTATGGGGCTGGGGTGAAAATCGGCATGGACAGCTAGGTGATGGCACCGTTACAAACCGATATACTCCTATTAGAATAATGGATAATGTGATTTCAGTTTCGGCCAACAGTGGTATCACAATGGCAGTCACATATGATGGTAGTTTATGGTCTTGGGGTGGTAGTCAAACTGATGCGAGAAGACATGTACCTACCAAGATAATGGAAGATATGATTTATGTTTCACTCGGCCTTGCTAATACAATAGTAGTCGGAGCTAATGGCGACTTATGGAGAATCTCCGCTTCTTACCCTTTGAACTATGAAAAATTAATGGGAGATGTGGTTTATGCTTCGGCTGGCGATCACCATGTGGTGGCAATCAAGACTGATGGTAGTCTATGGGCATGGGGTAGCAATAGGGATGGTCAACTTGGAGACGGAACAACAGAAAACAGACAAGAGCCTATAAAAATAATGGATGATGTGGTTACTGCCTCAGCTAGTGCACACTCAATGGCAATTAGAAGTGATGGTAGTCTATGGGCATGGGGCGCGAATTGGAACGGTCAGCTTGGTGATGGCACTACCGAGGATAGATATATTCCCATTATAATAATGGATGATGTAGTTGCCATTTCGGCTGGTATGCATCTTTCAATGGCAATTAGAGATGACGGTAGCTTGTGGGCATGGGGAGGGAGTTGGCACGGAGAACTCGGGGACGGTGCTACTGGAAATAGATTTGACCCTATAAAGATATTGGAAGATGTGGCTTGTGTTTCAACAAATGGCTACACATCAATATTTGGCTTTCCTGTAGCCCACACCCTAGCAATAAAAACCGACGGCACCCTATGGGCCTGGGGCAACAACACCTTCGGCCAATTAGGCGACGGCACAACCGAAAACCGCTTATATCCCATAATGATACATGACAGGGCATTACTACCGTAGCCACCATTTTATCTTGTAATGCTTACCATGGATAAGTCCCCAGACCAAGTTATGATGAACATCTAAAAATATAAAGATAATATAAAACAAAGGAGAGAAATCACATGAAGAAAAAGACACTAATGTTAATGGTGTGTCTGCTTTTAGCAGGAATGACCTTTGTCGTTGTACAGGCTGCCCAATTAAATCATTTGTCAAGCACTATTGATGCCGATATGAGCGGAGGCTCTGTTGGTCTAAATGTCAGTGCTATTGGTATGAGCACTAGTAATGATTTAAGTTTACATGCAAATGGCCTAGGATTACATATCAATAACTTAAGCCTACATACCCCTAACCCAATCCAACCATTGGATAGTATCTCTGATACCTTCCTCTTCAACTCATCCCACCACACGGTACACGACCTACCATGGGAGACCAATGAAACTATCCCTGCATCCTTTGAAGAGTTTGACACCGCCGTAAGAAATAACTCCAATGCAGCTATAATAGTTGGAGAAGTTGCCGGCCCAAGTATCAATAGAATTATCCAGCCTAAAGGAGAAAATCATGTTATCACGCCTATATTGATTCATTATGTTATCTTCTTAGGTGATGAAATTGCGGACATGCAGACAGGAGACATAATTAACGTAATAGAGGGCTACTATTATGTAACACCTCAAACCCAAGCATACGCCGATGGATTTGCAGTTGGTGATATTATGACCAATCGTTCTTATTGGCCTATGGAGTCAGACAATAGATATATTATATATCTGGTCGGTGGTGCTCATCAGATATATCATTATAACAATCAATCTATTTTATCAGCAGGCTTTAGAGAGCAAGTATATCTTCTTGATACCTCTAGCCCTATAAGAGCCCACATAGACATACCAAGCTTACCGCATTATGCGCAGTGGTGGCAGGATGCTATGGAGATGTATGGGGATTTGGAAGGGTTGCCGTGGTATGGTGATGTGCCAACGCCGCCAATCCTTTTACATCATGGCAATTTAACCGCAGGCGCAGAACACTCGCTAATCCTAACCCAAGACAACACACTATGGGCCTGGGGAGACAATAGATGGGGCCAGGTTGGCGATGGTACAGTTATACGAAGAAATAGCCCTACATTTATAATGAATGATGTGGCTACTGTTTCCGCAGGAGGCTCACACACCATGGTTATTAGAAATGACGGCAGCCTTTGGGGTTGGGGTAGCAATACGAATGGTCAAATTGGTAATGGCATGACCACAGACTGGGATTTTCCTAATCCTGATCCCATAAAAATAATGGACGATGTAATTATGGTATCGGCCAGCTTCCCCATCACACTTAATTTAGGCAATACAATGGTAATTAGGTCTGATGGCAGCCTATGGGGCTGGGGTTGTAATGCAGGCAGCCAACTTGGAGATGGCACAAGGACAAATCGCCTTACCCCTATAAGGATAATGGATGATGTGGTTTACGTATCAGCAGGCGGTTTCTACACAATGGCAATTAGGTCTGATGGCAGCCTATGGGGCTGGGGTGCTAATGCACGAGGTCAGCTTGGTGATGGCACAAGGATAGAAAGACGTACCCCGGTATGGATAATGGACGATGTAATTGCAGTTGCAACTGACCATGGCCACACTACAATGGCAATAAGGGCAGACAATAGCCTGTGGGCTTGGGGCCAAAATGGACGAGGCCAGCTTGGAAATGGTACAACTGTTAATAGTTATAGCCCTATAAGGATAATGGAAGATGTGGTTGCCATTTCACTTGGTCATGGTCACGCAATGGCTATAAGAGCAGACGGCAGCCTATGGGGTTGGGGCAATAATGGAAACGGTCAGCTTGGAGATGGCACAAGGATAAATAGCCATATCCCTATTTGGATAATGGATGATGTGGTTGCAGTTTCTGCCGGCAATGGGCACACAATAGCAACCAGAACCGATGACAGTGTTTGGGGCTGGGGCCGGAACACACATGGCCAAGTTGGAGATGGCACAACTATTGACCGCAGAACCCCTGTCTTAATTAAAGGAGAAAGCACTTTGCCTTCCGCCCTTGCTTTTAATGCAACAAATCTAGATCAAGGATTTGAAAGTATGGATGAAAGAGCAACACGTGACTATATCACCATTAACTGGAATGATGAACAAGGTAGATTTGTTGAGGTTATGATAACCCATCCTGACGGAACTATAAGAGGCCCATATACAGGTGGCTCTGTAAATGTTCCTATGGGTTCTGATGCAAGCTTCTATCTATTGCCTGAGTATTACAATTTAAGTGGCCGTGAACGATTTACTGGCGACCTTCTTGATATTATAAGCAATGTGTTACCTATAGCTATATCTATGCAGCCTTACTTAGGACAGGATACTGTATTGGCAGTTCAGATATTTGATATAGTGGATGATATCGATGTGGATTTTATTATTGAGAATTAAGCAAACATTAATTTACTATTTACAACTTTACTCTATAGCAATTCTACTTGAAAACAACAAAGCCGCGCGCGGATACAGACAGCGCACCAAGTGTGTATTCGCGCGCGAGCTGAGGTGATTTTCAAGTTGAATTGCTATAAACAAAACAAACAGCCCCCTTTGGTCAAGGGGGTTGTTTGCTTGTGTCATCCCCATGACAAACACAGGCATAACACGCAAAATCGACGAACAGGCAGAATAGTTCTGCCTATAGAACTTAGAAAGTAACTTGTTTGGGAGATTAGAGATTCTTTGGATATATACCATGGTGGTGACAAGGTTATTCTCTGCAAGTGTAATTCATCCTGTTTGTTCTGTGGGGAAAATATATAGTCATGAATGAAGTTTTGATAATTCCATATATGTTTGCTGGGATGGTGCACTTCTCATTTTACTTGCAAATAAAATCACGTTGTGCTATAATTCCACAATGAAGACTTTGCTTAATGAGGCCCGAGAAATCCTTAGTAAAATAGACTTTGACGGCATTTGGCCTGGGTTTGCGTGCAAAGAAGTGCCGCCGCCTGAAATGCTGACGGATGCCGATGATGCGGACCTTTTGGCGGCCCATTTGGTGCGTGAGATGTTTCGCGATTTTTTGTGCCAGCAAGACGAGCATAACTTTGAGGCATATCCAAGGGATTTGGACAACTATCGCCTGAAAATGGCTGAAAATCACTATTTGGTCAAGGCCTGCATGGAACAAAGCATGATGGATTTGCAGCAATTTGTGGTTTTGCGCGAGGCGCGGCGGCGCATAATTGGTGAAGCCATGGGACAAGAGCTACGCGCGGAGACCGCTGAGGGGTTGGTTGAATACGCCAGCCTTTCGGCCCTTAATCAAATCTCCCGCACCAAATTTATGGATAAAATCGAGGGCCATCTAAAAGCCTTGCGCAATCCTGAAAGCCTTATGGACATGCGCTTTGCAGTGCAGTCCAGCGGATGCATCATATGTTTTACGTTAAAGATGCTTGGCGTCGATTTTTGGCGAAATATCGCCGAAATTCGTGAAATTTACGGGCTTATACCACAGCATCCAAACGAAATTGACATAATTTATAGCAAAATAGTTGGTGAATAATGGAATATATTGTAAAGACTGAAAACCTTGTATTTGAATACAAAATTCAAGTGCAAACAGAAGGCGAAGAGGCCACAACCGAAACCGAGGCCGCCCTTAACGGCGTGGATATTGCCGTCAAAAAGGGCGAATTTGTCGCGGTTTTGGGGCATAACGGCAGCGGCAAATCCACATTGGCAAAGCATATAAACTGCTTGTTGTCGCCCACGGCGGGCACCATGTGGGTTAAAGGCATCTCCGTGGCCGATGAGGAGCGGATTTGGGACATACGGTCTTCCGTGGGCATGGTGTTTCAAAACCCTGATAACCAGATAATCGCCACCATTGTTGAGGAAGATGTGGCCTTTGGCGCCGAAAACCTGGGCGTACCCCCCGCTGAAATTCGCAAAAGGGTGGATGAGGCCCTTGCTTCCGTTGGGATGGCGCAATATGCCGAAAACCCGCCCCATTTCCTGTCCGGCGGGCAAAAGCAGCGCGTGGCCATTGCGGGCATTTTGGCCATGCGGCCCGATATTATCGTGCTTGACGAGCCCACCGCTATGCTGGACCCCATCGGCCGCCGCGAGGTGATGAATGTGGTGAAAAAGCTTAACCGCGAGGAAGGCATCACCATCATTTTTATCACCCATTTTATGGATGAGGCGGCCCAGGCAGAGCGTATCATCGTCATGGAAGAGGGCAAAATAGCCATGGAAGGCACGCCCGGCGAAGTGTTTGCGCAAATTGCGCCGCTGAAAGCCATTGGGCTGGATGTGCCCCAAGTGGCGGAAATTGCGGCGGGACTACGCGAAGCGGGTATAAACCTGCCCCAAGGGCTTTTAACCGTAGACGCGCTAGTGGAGGAAATATGTCGATTAAGATAAGCAATCTTTCGCATACTTACAGTAAAGGTACGACCTTCGAGAAAAAGGCCTTGGACGATATAAACATCACCATCGAAAGGGGCGAATTTATCGGCCTTATCGGCCATACAGGCAGCGGAAAGTCTACATTGATACAGCATCTCAATGTGCTTTTGAGGCCTGATACAGGCAGCATCATTATTGATGGCGAGGATATCCATGCCGACAAAGGCCGGCTAAAAGCCATACGCAGCAAGGTTGGGCTGGTTTTTCAATACCCAGAGCATCAATTATTTGAAATGACCGTTTTCAAAGATGTGGCCTTTGGCCCCGCAAATATGGGCATTGCAGAGGATGAAACCCGCCAGCGGGTGGAAGATGCCCTGGCTATCGTGGGCATACCACCAGAATTACACGAAAAATCGCCTTTCGAGCTTTCCGGCGGCCAAAAACGCCGGGTGGCCATTGCCGGTGTGCTGGCCATGAAGCCCGAAATACTGGTGCTGGACGAGCCTACGGCAGGCCTAGACCCCCGCGGCCGCGATGAAATTTTGGGCCGCATAAAAGAGATGCATGAAAAATTAAAACTGACAGTTATATTGGTCTCCCATAGCATGGAAGATATCGCGCGGCTGGTGGACCGCATCTTCGTCATAAACCACGGCAAAATCGCGCTTTTTGGGCCGCCTGCTGAAATTTTTGCGCAGACACAGCAGCTTGAGACAATCGGCCTTTCATCCACCCAGGCCGCCTATGTGGCCAAGCATCTGCAAGAAAAAGGCTTTAAACTGCCGGACGGTATTTACACCGTGGATGGGGCTGTCACAGAAATACTGAAAGTTGTAAGGGGATAATATGCTAAAAATTACCATAGGGCAGTATTACCATGCAAATTCCTTCATACACAGGCTGGACGCGCGCATGAAGCTGCTTTGTACGATAATATTTATCACGGTGCTGTTTTTCGTGGGCAACTTTTTGGGCTATGCCCTTGCCGCCGTGTATCTGGCCATTGTGATAATGGCCTCAAAAGTGCCGCCAAAATACCTTTTTCGCGGCCTTCGCGCCATCCTCTTCATCATCGTTTTCACAACCTTCCTCAACGTCTTTTTCACCCAAGGCGAGGATATTCTTTTTGCCATCGGCCCCGTACAAATAACTCTACAAGGCCTGTTAAATGCCGCACGTATGGCCACGCGGCTGGTGATGCTCATCGTTGGTTCGTCCATCCTCACACTGACAACAACGCCAATACAACTGACAGATGCAATCGAATTTTCACTAAAGCCTTTCAAGAAAATTGGCGTGCCGGCCCACGAAATTGCCATGATGATGACCATTGCGTTACGCTTTATCCCCACGCTAATTGAAGAAATGGATAAAATTATGAAGGCGCAGATGGCCCGCGGCGCGGACTTTGACACCGGTGGTTTAATCAAAAAAGCCAAAAGCCTGGTGCCGCTGCTGGTGCCGCTGTTTATCTCATCTTTTCGCCGTGCGGACGATCTTGCGCTGGCCATGGAAGCGCGCTGCTACCGCGGCGACGTTGGCCGCACCCGCATGAAGCAAATGAAACTAGCCATGCGAGATTATAAAGCACTGGCGGTTATGACAATCTTTGTCGCGCTTATTTTCGCGCTGGAATATCTTGCGCGCATCTGGGGCATCTGGTAATGGGTGCGCTACTTACAGTTGCATACGATGGCACTGCCTACTGCGGCTGGCAAATGCAAGAAAATGCCATATCCATACAAGAAGTCCTCACAAATGCCATAAACAAAACCTTTTCATGCGATTTTTCGTTGCTGGGTGCCTCGCGCACCGACGCCGGCGTCCACGCCCTGGGCCAGCGGGCGCATCTGATTTTGAGCGAGCCCAGCAAAATCTTAATCCCCAAGCTTCCCCTGGTGCTAAACGGCCATCTCCCGCCTGACATCAGGGTTATGGCCGCGTTTGACGTGCCCAACAGCTTTCATCCCATAAACGACGCAAAATCTAAAACATATCGCTATACAATCAACAACAATAGGTATCGAAACCCGCTTTTACGCGACTTTTCAGCCTTTATGCCCATGCCTCTCGACGTGGCCAAAATGGCCACCGCCGCCAAGCTTTTTCTGGGCGAGCATGACTTTGCGGCCTTTTGTGCAAAGGGTTCTATTGTAAAGTCCACCGTGCGCACGGTTTACGCGCTGGAAGTGGCCAAGCAGGGCGACTGCGTGGACATCACCATAAACGGCAACGGCTTTTTGTACAACATGGTGCGCATCATCGCGGGTACGCTGGTTAACGTGGGCCTGGGCCGCATTGCGCCCGAGGATATCCACGACATAATTTTGTCCCGGGACAGAATTCGCGCCGGCAAAACCATGCCGCCCCAGGGCCTTACGCTGATGGAAATTTTCTATTAACCCCATTATACCACAAATGAAACTAACATTTCGTGTCATCTTTTCATTTCTAGCAAAACGGCGTTTTTTCAACCTTTTCACCATATATCGGTTATCCATATATGGTGATACCATATGAAGGCTTACCATATGCGGCAAAGCGCGCACAATAAAGAATCTAATAAATCAATAACTTATAAATCAAGTACTAATCAATCAATCCTTAATTGCGCTGATGCGCGGATTGATGGATGATAAAAAGATGACATGAAATGTTAGTTAAAGATGTGTTATAATAATGACAGAGGTGCGTATTTGTGGGAAAGATTATTGAAGTGACAGGCTTGAAAAAATCTTATGGAGAAGTACGCGCTGTGCGCGGCATTGATTTTTACGTCGATGCGGGCAGCCTTTTCGCCTTTTTGGGGGTTAACGGCGCGGGAAAATCCACCACAATAGATATCCTGTCCACAATGCTTGCCCAGGACGAGGGCCATGTCACCATCGGCGGCCACGCGCTGGGCCGTGATGACCAAAAGATACGCGAAATTATAGGCATTGTCTATCAGGACAGCCTTTTGGACGCCTTGCTGACTGTGCAGGAAAATTTATCCATACGCGGCTCTTTTTACGGCCTTGCTAAAGAAGACTTGAGAAAGGCCGTTAGCCGTGCCGCTAAAATTGTAAATATTACGGACATTTTGGGGCGGCCATATGGCAAGCTTTCCGGCGGCCAGCGGCGCAGGGCCGACATCGCCCGCGCGCTGATAAACACGCCGAAAATTTTGTTTTTGGACGAGCCCACAACAGGCCTAGACCCCGAAAGCCGCGAAAGCCTATGGCAGACGCTGCGTGAAATTCAAAAGGACACGGGAATGACAGTGTTTTTCACGACGCATTATATGGAAGAGGCCTCAAGTGCTAATTTTATCACAATGATACATCGCGGGCAAATTGTGGCTCGCGGTACACCGGCAGAACTTAAAGATACATACAGTAGCGACTTTTTGCGCATCGTGCCAAAAAATCCCGAAGAGATGGCGGCGCATCTAAATGCCGCAAATATCGTATTTACCACAGAAGCGGGCGTTTTTGCCATTGCCATAGGCACCACAACGGAGGCCATCCCCATCATAGAGGCGCAAAAGGCCAATATAGCCAGCTTTGAGGTGCTTATGGGCACCCTGGATGATGTCTTCATCAACATCACAAACGCCCAGGATAAGGGGGTCGGCAAATAATGCTAACATTTACCATACGCAACCTAAAAATCTTTTTTCGTGACCGCGCCGCCGTCCTTTTCAGTCTGCTGGCCATTTTCATCGCCATCGCCATCTACGCCTTCTTTACGCGCAACCTAATGGCGGCAAATAATACCGGTTTTGACGGCATAAGCGACCTTGCAGACCTTTGGGCCATGTCCGGCATAATATCCATCATGCCCGTAACAACAACAATAGGCGCCTTTGCCATCATGATACACGACAGGCACAACAAAATTTTCAAAGACTTCTACACCTCGCCAATTTCCCGGGCATCGCTGACAGGCGGGTATATCGCAAGCGCGATTGTGATAGGCTTTGCCCTTACAACCTTTGGCCTTGTGATAACGGCCATCATCATCGCCGCCCTGGGCATTGGCCTGCCGCTAATAAGCTTCCTCATGGCCATTGGCGTGATACTGCTTACAATCTTTGCCGCCGCCGCCATCATGTTTTTCGTGGCATCCCTCATCAACAGTCAACGCGCCTTTTCGTCGGTAGCCACCCTCATCGGTACATTTGTGGGCTTTTTGGCGGGTGTGTACATGCCCGTGGGGATGTTTCCTGAAACTGTGCGTACCATTATCGCCATCTTCCCAATTTCCCACGCCGCATCCCTTTTGCGCCAAATTTTCATGAATGACGCCATAAGCCACATCTTTGAAGGCGCGCCAACCCACATAATTGAGGGCTATAGGCTGGACATGGGCGTGATATATGAAATAGGCGGCACCCAAACGAATGCCGCCGTAAGCGTGGCCGTGCTTGCGGCCACCGCAGTTGTTTTCTTTGTGTTGTCGATGATGAATATTTCTAGAAAAAGGACTTGAGCATGGGTTCGCGTCGACATTAGGTCCGGTTGGTGTTGCTGGATTGCTTCGGCCTTGGGCTGTATAGGCTTTTTTACAGCCGTTGGCCTCGCAATGACAGTTGGACGTTGTACTGCTACCAGAAGCCCACGATAGTTCAATTGTCATTGCGAGGCCAACGGCAGATGAATAATATTGCAGTCCCAAGGCCGAAGCAATCCAGCCAACCAATTCTTGGTTGTTGTATTGCTACCGGAAGTCCACGATAGTTAAATCGTCATTGCGAGGCCAACGGCAGATGAATAATATTGCAGTCCCAAGGCCGAAGCAATCCAGTTAAGTTAATATGAAGTTGTCGTTGATAAACATTTCGAGAAAAAGGACTTGAGCATGGGTCTGCATCGACATTAGGCCTGGTTGGTGCTGCTGGATTGCTTCGGCCTTAAACTGCATTGGTTTTTAACTTGACGTTGGCCTCGCAATGACAGTTGGACGTTGCGTTGTTACCGGAAAGCCCACTATAGTTGAATTGTCATTGCGAGGCCAACGGTAGTTGAATTATGATACAGTACAAGGCTGAAGCAATCCAGTCAACCAATTCTTGGCTTGTGTTAGTAATCTCGATACAGGTCTAATGACAGGTGGACGCTGTATCGTTACCGGAAGTCCACGATAGTTCAATTGTCATTGCGAGGCCAACGGCAGATGAATAATATTGCAGTCCCAAGGCCGAAGCAATCCAGTTAAGTTAATATGAAGTTGTCGTTGATAAATATTTCTAGAAAAAGGACTTGAGCATGGGTCCGCACCGACATTAGGGTCGGTTGGTGTTGCTGGATTGCTTCGGCCTTGAACGGTATGGTTTTTTAACTTGATATTGGCCTCGCAATGACAATTGAACGGTTACGTTGTTTTGGAAGTCCACAACAGTTCAACCGTCATTGCGAGGACTACGACAGTTGAATTATGATAACGTACAAGTCCGAAGCAATCCAGATAGCCGATGTGTATAAATTTTGATGTTGACGTAAGCTGGATTGCTTCGGCCCTGTACTGCACTGGCTTTTTAACTGCCGTTGGCCTCGCAATGACAGTTGGACGTTGCGTTGCTACCGGAAGTCCACGATAGTTGAATTGTTATTGACAGGTCAATGGACTAAATTAATGCGAAAACCGCGTTTCGTCAGAGCCTTCCTTTGACAAAAGGATGTTGATAATTTGCGCATGAAGGCTGCCAACATTGCCTTTCCAGTTATTGCAAATAAGCAATGCCTGCTCTTTGTTGACAACAGACAGGTTAATTTCCATCAGCAGGGTGTCATAATCATAAACACCGCATTTTACTATGTATTCGCCTGTGTCGTGGTCATAAAAATGGTTGGCGGTGGTTTCAAAGCCTTTCATAACCTCTTTGCGGTTTTGCGCTACATATTTCGTGATACGGTTTTTGAGATGTGAGGGGACATGGTCTGCAAGGGCATCCAGGGCCTTTAGGCCTTCGCCGGTGATGGTATAACGGGTAGTGTTATTATCCGTGGAGTGGTCCAAATAGTCAATATCTACCATTTCTTTTAGATATTGCTGCACAGCATAGAAGTTCATATAATTTTCTTCCAGGGCAAATTGCGTAATTTGGCTGTTGGGAAGGGGTATGTCCATCTTGTTTATGAGATACAGCAGCATAATTTTGTGCTCTATCTGCTTTTTTTCTGATGGCTCGGATGGATAGATATTTTGCTGGGACATTTTGGCACCACTTTCATATTTTTGTAGGATATTGCGATAGAATTATTGTAACAGAAGTGCGACATAAAAAGCAAGGACATTTTCAGGAGGTGATATTATGCCGCAAAACCCCTATGCAAACCCTATTTCCCATGCAGAGACGGAAGACGTGCTGGACACACCGAAGCTCTTTGCCATAAAAATCCATAATGATGATTATACACCTATGGACTTTGTGGTAAAGCTTTTAATGCAGGTGTTTCGCAAGGATGAGGGCGAAGCCAGGACGCTGATGCTGGATGTCCACGAAAAGGGCGAAAGCATCGTGGGCGTGTACAACTATGACATCGCCGCCACCAAGAAAATGCAGGCAGAGCGCATGTCAAACGCGGCGGGGCATCCGTTGCGCATCACAATGTCGGAGATGATGCAATGAAGCTAAACCCTTTGGCGGCCCAGGTTTACACCGTGGCCGTAAATGAAGCCAATTTAAATTCTCATGAATATATCACGCCGGAGCATTTCCTGCACGCCGTGCTGATGTTTGAGGCCGGGCGCGACATCATTAAAAACAGCGGTGGGGTGGTATCCGGCATCACCCAGGGATTGCAAGAATACTTTGCGAAGCATTTGCAGTGCACCGAAGGCGAGCCGCCGATAGAATCTGTCTCTTTCATCGGCATGTTTGAGGCCGCCGTGATGCAGGCCGTAAACGCGCAAAAGCCCGAAGTTTCGCTGGGTGACATCCTTGTGTCTATGCTTAATTTGCCCCACAGCTTTGCCGTGTACATCATGCGGGAAAACGGCATAGACCGCCTGAAAATGCTGAAATATATCTCCCATGGCATGGATAATAAGAACTCCGATAGCAAAGAAGAGACCGCCCTGGCAAAATATACCGTAAATTTGGTGCAGTCCGCCCGGGAAGGTCTTTTAGACCCCCTTGTTGGCCGTGCCGACACCCTAAAAGACATCGAACTTCTGCTATGCCGCCGCATAAAAAACAACCCTGTGTTGGTGGGCGATGCCGGCGTTGGCAAAACTGCTATTGTCGAAGGTCTGGCGCAAAAAATTGCCACAGGGGATGTACCTAGGCTGTTACGTGATGCAAATATTTACCATATGGACATGGGCGTTGTGATAGCCGGAACAAAATATCGTGGGGACTTTGAGGACAGGCTTTTGGCCATCCTTGACGAGGCCGCGCAAGAAGAAAATGCCATAATCTACATTGACGAGATACACACCGCCGTGGGCGCGGGTGCCGTTAGCGGCGGCGCGCTGGATGCCACGGCCATCATAAAGCCTTTCCTCACCAAGGGCCGCCTGCGCTTTATCGGCGCGACAACCTTCGAGGAATATAAAAAGCATTTCGAGCGGGATTCTGCCCTTACGCGCCGCTTCCAGAAAATTGATATCACCGAGCCTACCCAGGATGAGGCCATAGAAATTTTAGCGGGCATTGTGGGCAAATATGAGGAATATCATGGTGTTAGGTACAGCCGGGAGGCCTTGGAGCAAGCCGTAAAGCTGTCCCATAAATATCTGCATGACCTGCGACTGCCCGATAAGGCCATTGACATCATAGACCAGGCAGGGGCCCATTGCGCCGTTAGCGAGGGCCGCGGGGAAGTGACCATCCATGACATAGAGCATATTGTGGCAAAGATGGCGAAGATACCGCAATCAAGCGTCTCGGCGGACGAAAGGGTCGCTTTAACGACTTTGAAAGATAGACTTGGGCAGCAAGTTTTCGGCCAAGATGATGCGGTGACGGCCGTGGTAAACGCCATAAAGGCCGCGAGATTTGGCCTTAACGACCCCGAAAAGCCCGTGGCCAGCCTGCTTTTCGTAGGCCCGACAGGCGTTGGCAAAACAGAAGTGGCGCGCACGCTGGCAGACACGCTTAATATCCGCCTTATCCGCTTTGATATGAGCGAATATCAAGAATCCCATGCAGTGGCGCGGCTGATAGGCTCGCCGCCGGGCTATGTGGGCTATGACGAGGGTGGCCTGCTGGTGGATGCCGTGCGTAAAACGCCCCATTGCGTGCTATTGCTGGATGAAATTGAAAAGGCCCACGGAAATATCATGAATGTGCTGCTGCAAGTGATGGACTATGGCAAGCTGACGGATAACAGCGGCAAAAAGGCGGATTTTCGCAATGCCATCATCATAATGACATCAAATGCGGGTGCCCGAGAATCTGACAGGCAAGTCATCGGCTTTGGCGATGTGCGCAACACCGCCGCCATGGGCAAGGAAATTTCCCGCATCTTCGCGCCGGAATTTCGTAACCGCCTTAACCATATCGTCCATTTTAACGCCATAAACCACGACATGGCCGCGAAAATAGCCCGCAAGGCAATTGGCATTTTGCAAAGCCGCCTTGCGGAGAAAAATATCAAGATAACCGCAAGCCAGGCCGCATTGGGCTTTATCGCGCAGAAGGGCTTTTCGGCGGCCTATGGCGCAAGGGAAATTATCCGCCTCGTGGAAGGGCCGATAAAAGAGAAGATTGTGGACGCGCTGCTGGTTGGCGACCTTCATGAAGGTGAAATAGAACTTGTGTTGACTGGCGATGAAATTAAAATCAAAATCTTTTAACCACGGAATGCACGGAAATACACGGAAAATCCCGTGCATCCATGCACTTTCCGTGTATTTCTGTGTATTCCGTGGTTTGAAATGCTTCGGGAACAATTGTGCAAACTTGCACGTCATAATAAAAAATACAATGAGGTGATTGCGATGAGAAGACTATTTTTGGCGATAATTTTGTTTGGTATAATGTTTTTGGCGGCTTGTGGTGCTGCTTCTGAGCCTGCGCCGATGGCTTGGGATGCACCTGTGGGCACACCCGCGCCTGTGACAGCATCCGCGCCGGCAATGGAAAGCACGGAAGCACTCTGGAGCTCTGATGTGGTACTGCACAGGACTGTTGGTGGCTATGGCTTTTATGCCCCCGATGTAACGACACAAGCCTACTTCGGCAGCGGCATTGAGCCCATGGCATATGTGGCACAAGCACCCACAAGGATGCTTATACAACGCGCGCGCATAGAAATGTCCAGCGAATATTTTGACGAATCCGTAGAAAACCTGCGCAGCACCGCCACAAATTTTGGCGGCTATATCGAAAGCTCTAACCTGTCCCATCGCTCTTTCAGCGTCACAATGCGCATACCCGCCACCAATTTTGAAAATGCCTTGCGCAGCATAGAAAATTACGGCGATGTAAGCTGGCTGGACCAAACCACGGACGATGTGACGGGCCAATTTGTTGACACGCAGCGCCGCATGGAAGCCATGTTGGTGCAAGAAGATAGGCTGCTTGAGCTTGTTGCGGAAGCTGAAAACCTTCAGCAGTTGTTTCAGATAGAGGATCGCTTAACTCAAGTGCGCACTAACATCGAGTTTTACAGGGGCACACTGGAAGGTCTGGGCGACAGGGTTGCTTTTTCAACCATCACCGTCACTTTATGGGAAGTGGACACCTGGGAAATGCAGGAAGAGCCCGAGGACACCTTCGGTCAGCGCGTGGCCAATGCCTTTGCCACATCCGCTGATGTCACCCTAACCATAGCCCAAGGCCTAATGATTTTCTTGGCCGCGGCGATAATTCCACTGTCATTTATGGGCGTCATAGCCTTTATAATCATCATGATTGTGAGATTTGCCAACAAGCGCACCAAGGCGCGTAAAGCTGAGAAGATGGCGCAATATTATGCGGCGGCATCCCATATCCAGCCGCAACCTGCGGAAGAGCCACCAAAAGCGGCAGAAGAGGATGAAAAAGAATGATTTTTGCGGGCAAAAGGGCAATTGTGACAGGCGGCGCAAATGGAATAGGGCGTTGCATCGCCGAGAGCCTGCTTGAATGCGGCGCAAATGTGCATATAATAGACATTGACGAAGAGGCGGGTCGCGCTTTAGCGGCCAGCCGCAATGAGGCTGTATTTTTTCACGGGGATGTGGCAGAAAAGACGATTTTAGAGCATTTTGCCAGCATTTTGACGCAGCCCATAGACTTTTTGATAAATAACGCGTGCATAGGGCAGGGCGGGTTGCTTACGCCTTGCCCCTATGAGGATTTTGAATATGTGCAAAAAGTTGGCGTAACCGCGCCTTATTATCTCACAAGCCTGCTGCTGCAACGGGATTTGCTGGCAAAGGATGCCGCCATCGTCAATATAGCATCCACAAGGGCTGCGCAGTCCCAAGCCAACACCGAGGCCTATTCTGCCGCAAAAGGCGGCATAGTGGCCCTTACCCACGCCATGGCCGTAAGCCTTTCGGGCCGGGCAAGGGTTAACGCCATATCGCCCGGGTGGATTGATACCGTGGGCTACGACGCAAGCCCCGCCGACCATGCCCAGCACCCCGTGGGGCGTATAGGTGTGCCAAAGGATATCGCACAGATGGTGCTATATCTATGCGACAGGGAAAAGTCAGGCTTTATAACGGGTCAAAATTTTGTGATTGACGGCGGAATGAGCAAGCTGATGGTGTATCATGGTGACTGTGGATGGAGGCTTTCCGAGAAGTGACGGCCCTTGGGGTGCGGGCGGCTGCAAGCCGCCCCTACGTAAAGGTGGGTGCTGTAGGGGCGGCTTGCAGCCGCCCGCGTATTGAACATACGATTATTAGGTTGATAAAGATATTGGCATAATAAAAACGGGCGGCTGCAAGCCGCCCCTACATTAAATCCGTAGGGGCGGCTTGCAGCCGCCCGCAGATGTAACGGCGATGGCCTACAATGAAAGAGGATACATCATTAATTATCATGCGACACCTCGGTATTTAATCCGCGTTAACCCTGCCTGTTCTGGTAAACAAGGTGGTGTTGTCTACGTCTGATAGGACATTGCTTATGTTAATTCTGCCGCTGACGGATGATACATACAGTACACCCGGCACAGCCAAATTTTCCATATTTATGCGGCCGCTGGTGGTTCTGATATCAAGGTTTTGCGTCAGCACAGCATTGCTGCGCGATATACCTTCCACCGTTATCCTGCCGCTTATGCTGTTTAAACGCAGGGCATCAACAGAATTTTCGGGCAATAAGATGGTAAAATTGCCGCTGATGCTGTTAAGGCTTAGCCAGCCGCCATCAAGGCTATGGGTTGCGCCGGAAGAGCAATGGGCACTTATAAAATCCTCACCATGAAACGCTACGTTAATGCGACCGCTGGTTGTACTTACTTCAATTATGTCAACATCCACAGTTGAAAAACGCAGGTTGTTTACGTCTGATGACCTAATGGGCGTTAGGCTGGGCGCGTATACTTGATGCACGGTTGTGCTTTCGGTTGCCGTGCGCACCACGCCGCTAACCGTCGTCACCGCCATATGGGCCCCCAAAAGCAGTCCCGCTACCAAAAATCCTGCTACAAATGCCAAAATTATAGGCCCCTTAGACCTTTTCTTTTCCGTGTGTACAGGCGTTGCCCCCATTGTTGTCGGTGCTGGGCCATTGTCATATCTTTCCTCTGTATGCATAAAACCCCTCCTTAGATTTATTCTTAAACATATACGCGAGTTTATTCCTAAAGTTTACAAATGTCGAAAAATTTATATGTTGACTTGTTTTAGGCATTATGATAAAATGTCCTCATGTTACGCAGGGAGGTTTTGCTTGAATGTGCAAAAATTGCGGCGGCGCGCTTACACCAACGAATATGTGTACAAATTGCGGCACAATGCGCCGAAAGTTTGATTATTCTACGCTTTTAATAGGCATCCTAGGCATAGCTCTGCACCCCGCCCTTACTTTTGTTGCTAACCTTATGATAACTAACCTAGAATTTGGCGTCACGGCAGTAAGCATTATAACAGTAATTTCCTATCTTGTTCCTTTGTCCGTCTCATGTGACGCGCTGTTTTTGGCAATAAGAAGAAGGAAGGCCTTTATAACATGGCCTTCCATTATCATCGGTGCCATAGGCGTTGCCGCCGGGCTTGTGTTTTTCTTACAGTGGTTATTAATTTAATAATATATACGTATCAAGGAGGATTATGCTTATGCAACAGCAACATGTTAACACCGACAAGACCGATATGTGGGTAATGGCCCACACAAGCTATTTTAAGCCAGAACATTTGGTTTACATCAGGGAAGCACTTAAAAGTGTGGCCCCTGAAAGAGCAGATGCGCTTTTAACGGTAAATCTACATAACCCCACAACACTTCTTTTGATATCCATCTTCTTAGGAGAATTTGGCGTAGACAGATTTATGCTGGGCGACATCGGCATGGGCGTTGGTAAGCTTCTCACATTTGGTGGCTGCTTGGTTTGGTGGGCTATCGACATCTTTATGGTTGGCAACCGCGCAAAAGACAAAAATTACGAGGCAGTTTTGACGGCTCTTGGGCTTCACACACCAACAGTGTAATTTAAGCAAACATGGAAAACCCAAGCAAAAGACATGCAATTAAAATTTTATGTGCTTACGGTATAGGCGTATTGTTTTTGTTTCTTACAATCAATACGTCTTTTTCCGTGCCTTGCCTTTTTAAGCTTATAACAGGCATACCATGCCCCGGCTGCGGCCTTACGCGGGCTTTCGTCCTGGCAAGTCAATTCAACTTTATCGGCGCCATCACAGCAAACATCCTTTTTCTTCCTGTGTTTATAGGCATGGCGGCCTTTTTGCTGTGCGCGGTGCTTGACGCGTTTTTTGGCAAGCAAGCAGTAAAACGACTTAATTTGGCGTTAAACAAGAAATGGATTATCGCCCTGCTGGCAATGCTAACAGCCGTGTCATGGTATTTCAACATCACCCGTGAACTTGCGGGTATCATAATCTAAGGAGTAACTTTTATGGACAAACAAGATTGTGTTTTGTGTAATTTGCGAAACAGGCATAAAGGCGGCGAAGAGGGTATACGCGTCGTATATGAAACTGAACATGTGCTTGCCATACACGCAACAAAGCCCTTTGCAGAAGTACATATTTTAATTTTGTCAAAAAAACACATCCCATCCATGCTTGATTTGACTGAAAATGATACAGAGCTTGTTGCGGACGTGTGTAAGGCCATCAGAATAGCCTCTGAGGAAGTGTTTGCTCTGAAAGGGGCTTGCAAGCTAGAGATGAACACTGGCAAGTTTCCAAAGTTTACGGCTGTTGGGCATTTTCATTGCCATGTTATCTATGACTCGTCCCTTGATTGATTTGCTTGACATGCGGGCGTCTATAAGTCGCCCCTACAAAAAAGGCCTTGCTATTGCCGTTGCAGGATTCTGACAATTCGTTGTAGGGGCGGCTTGTAGCCGCCCATTGATTTGTTGTAACCATTGCCATCCATCCCTACGATATATGGGCTACGTATTAGATTGCAGACGAGGCCCTGTAATTACGTAGGGGCGGCTTGCAGCCGCCCGCTATTTGTTTTCAAAAGTCATCCAAATACCCACATATTTACAACGGCCAGCATCTCCCGCAGATAGTTAACCGTCAAGCTATGCCACGGCGTTGGCGCGCCCAAGGGGTTTGCGTCAATGCCTTTTTGCTGCGCCAAGGCAGATGCCCGGAAGATGTGAAAGTCATTAGTAACAAGGACGGCGCGAAAGCCGTCAGGAAAGTGCTCTTCCAATATTTGCCTTGCGAAAGCAAGGTTTTCATATGTAGTGGTGGAAAGGTCTTCCAAAAGGATGTTTTCGGGGGGCACCCCTCGCGCGACAAGGTATCGGGCCATGGCCTCGGCCTCGGTAACGGGCT